>CAZDVF010000015.1:0-17675 GCA_964508725.1 uncultured bacterium
AGGACGCCGGCCTCTCACGCCGGTAGCACGGGTTCGACTCCCGTACGCGCTACAACATTCTTTGAAATCGATTGTTCCGTCATACGCCCGTAGCTCAACTGGATAGAGCACCTGACTACGGATCAGGAGGTTTGGGGTTCGAATCCCTTCGGGCGTACAAAAAGGGAATGGCAGGATTGAATGAAAGAGCACGAGAGGTGGATGCGGTGGGCGTTGAAGGAGGCGGAGAAGGCTCTTTCTTTTCATGAGGTTCCCGTTGGTGCTGTTGTTGTACGCGAGGACTGCATTGTCGGTCGCGGACACAATCAGACTGAATCGCTGAATGATCCCACAGCCCATGCCGAAATGATTGCCATTACCTCTGCAGCGAATACACTGGGCTCGTGGCGTCTGGAAGGTTGTTGTCTGTATGTGACACTCGAACCGTGCGCCATGTGTGCGGGTGCCATCGTTCTGGCGCGACTTGAGCAGCTTGTGTTTGGCGCATTTGATCCCAAGGCCGGTGCATGTGGTTCTTTGAGAAATATTGTTCAGGATGAACGGTTGAATCACTGTGTGGATCTTGTTTCTGGTGTGATACAAACGGATTGTGCAGCATTACTTCAGTCATTTTTTCGCCAGTTGCGGTCTACCAAAACGGATGATTCTTGATACATATTCGGAGAGGTGCGAGAGCGGTTGAATCGGGCGGTCTCGAAAACCGTTGTCCTGCTATCGCGGGACCGTGGGTTCGAATCCCACCCTCTCCGCCATGGCTATAGCAGGACTTTCGTTCTCAGAAATCCGTATGAATAACATGGATGTTTTTTAGGAGAGGTGACCGAGCGGCTGAAGGTGCACGCTTGGAAAGCGTGTGTCGTGCATGCGACCGCGGGTTCGAATCCCGCCCTCTCCGCAGTTCTTTGATTATTCTTTGGGGCAGTAGCTCAGCTGGGAGAGCGGTACGTTCGCAACGTACAGGTCGGCGGTTCGAGCCCGCTCTGCTCCACGAAATAGGGCTGTGCTAGACGGGGAATTAGCGGTGCCCTGTAACCTGCAATCCGCTATAGCAGGGTTGAATTCCCATGCTAAGATTTTTCCTTCCCCGGGCAATTCCTGGAAAGCGACGATGATAGTCTGAGTCCTGCGCAATGGGCGGATGCTGAACCCCGTCAGGACCGGAAGGTAGCAGCGGTAAGCATATCAATCATGTGCCGCGGGTGTGCTTGGCTGGAGTTGGCTGCCACGAATTGGACGGGGCTCTGGAGGATCGAGGCTGGGTGCACAGCCTTTTTTAATAATAGGTTGAATTAGATATGTCTTATCTTGTTCTGGCAAGAAAATGGCGTCCCCGAATTTGGGACGATGTCGTCGCGCAAGATCACGTTACAGCCACGCTTCGTAACGCAATCGGGCACGATCGGCTGGCCCACGCCTATATTTTCTCGGGGCCTCGTGGTGTAGGAAAGACCAGTGCAGCGCGCATTCTGGCGAAATCGCTGAACTGTGAATCTGGTCCAATACCAACACCTTGCAACACGTGTTCGAGTTGTCAAGAGATTGATGAAGGGCGAAACGTCGATGTCTATGAGATCGACGGCGCATCCAATCGAGGGATTAATGAAGTCAGGAGCTTGCGAGAGAACATCCAGTACGCACCGGCTCATGGAAAACATCGCATCTACATCATCGATGAAGTGCACATGCTCACCCCCGAGGCGTTCAATGCGCTTCTCAAGACTTTGGAAGAGCCTCCAGAACATGTCCTTTTTATCTTTGCTACCACAGAACCTCAAAAAGTTCCGGCAACCATCCTCTCGCGGTGTCAGCGTTTCGATTTTCGACGCATCAGTCAGCAAGATATTATAACACGCCTTCAGTCGATCTGTGAAGAAGAACAGATTGCCATTGATTTGGAAGCTTTGAGATTGATTTCCCGCAAAGCGGATGGCAGTTTGCGTGACAGTTTATCACTTCTCGATCAGATGGTTTCCTATACTGAAGGCCGCATCACGACAGAGCATGTTGTGCAGGCGCTGGGGCTGATTGATGAAGCACTTTTTTTCGAAGTAACCGAAATCCTCAAACAGCACAACACAGCCGATGGTTTGGCTTTGGTTGAACGGATTGTGTTCAGCGGGTATGATATTGAGGAATTTCTTCTGGGTTTATCGGATCATTTGCGGCATCTTTTAGTGGTGTGCGCGCTAAATTCGACCGATCTTTTAGATGTCTCGGATGCCCAGAAACAGCTTTATAAAGACGTTGCACCCTCATTTCAGGAAGAAGACCTTTTACGGCTGATACGGATAGTGCTCGATACACGCGCCGCAGTCAAACGTAGCGTATCACCGCGATTGTTGCTCGAGGTGGCTATAGTCAAGATGCTGAAGCTTGACGAGACAGTGTATGTCGATGATCTGCTGACCCGCCTCGACAATCTGACACTACAAGCACCAGCCAGAGTCGATCACAAGCCCATGCCTGTTCCCGTTGAAGATCAATCCGAAGCAGATCCTGCTTCTGGCGAGACTACACAAGAACAGCAGGTTGAAGAGATAGTAGATGAAACACCCACTAAAAGGGAACATGAGGGCAAGCAGGATACGGCTGTCATCACAGTCGAGGATGTGCGGCATCATTGGGATGAAATTATCCGGCAAGTCAGACACAAGAAAATTACCGTCGGATCTTTCCTGCAGGAAGGCGTCGTTTTAGGTATGAACGGCCGAACCGTTGAAGTCGGATTCGGACTGTCCAATGGATTCCACATTGATGTCATCATGCGTTCGAAGGGACTGGTGCTGGATGTCATGAAAAAGATTCTCGGTATGGCCGTTGATTTACGATGTGTAAAAACGGATCTGCCCAAAGCAAATCCCAAAAAGAAAAAACAGCGCGACAAACATGCAGAACTGAAAGATCTGGCAGAAAAGAATCCGGTCATCGGGAAGATCGTGACAGATTTTGATGCCGATGTCGTCGATTAGCGAAGGAGACGCATTTCATGTCGAAAATGAACATGGCCAATCAGTTCAACCTGATAAACAAGATGCAGAAAGAGATGGAGAAGGTTCAGGAAGCGCTGGACGGAATGACAGTTGAAGGTTCCGCCGGCGGGGGTATGGTGACTGTTGTCGCTAACGGTAAACAGAAGATCGTCTCCGTTTCCGTGGATCCTGAAGTGGTGTCTGGTGACGACATCGAAATGCTGGAAGATCTCATCATTGCAGCTGTCAACCAGGCCCTTGACAAATCCCGGGACATGGCGCAGGAAGAGATGCAAAATGTTGCTGGCGGACTGTTAGGAAATATTCCCGGCGGACTTAAAATCCCCGGGCTGACGATGTAGTCTCTTATTCATTCTCTTGCCTGTCAAGTCCATGATGTTTGGAGCAGACAGGTAGAGAAACACGCTTTGGATAAGCGAGACAAGGTCAACCAGAAAACAAGGATGCCCTGTGAAGTATCCCTCAAAAATATTAGAACGACTGGTGACCTCATTTACCCGGCTTCCCGGCATCGGAGAGAAATCTGCCCAGCGAATCGCGCTTTATTTGCTTCAGGAAGGACGTGACGAAGCCGAAACATTGGCCAACGCGATCTTGGATCTCAAGGAGAAGGTCGGGAACTGCACGCGCTGTTTCAATCTGACGGAGGATGGGCTCTGCGCCATCTGTGCAGATTCCAAGCGCGATCATCAAACGATCTGTGTTGTGGAGGAACCCAAGGACCTTTTGGCTATCGAACGGGCAGGGGGATACAGAGGCGTGTACCATGTGCTGGGCGGCGTATTGTCTCCCCTTGAAGGGATCGGGGAAGAGGACCTTCGCATCCGTGAGCTTTTGGACTCCATCAATTCGGATGTTCAGGAGGTCATTCTGGCCACAAATCCGACGGTCGAAGGAGAAATTACGGCTGTCCATCTGGTCAAGCGGCTTATCGGCAAAGGTGTGCGCATCACGCGGATCGCCCGGGGTGTTCCTTTCGGCGGTGCGCTTGAATTCAACGACGCCGTGACGGTTGCCAAGTCCATCGAAGGACGGGTGGAGATATGACCCTGCCTAACCAACTCACATTACTGCGTATTTTGCTGACTCCGGTTTTTGTGTTTCTGCTTTTTTTTGACAGCGGTACCGCGCGTATTGGTGCATTTTTTGTGTTTGTCATTGCATCTTTAACAGACTGGTACGATGGTTACACAGCCAGGAAATCAGGCGCGGTTTCGATGTGGGGCAAGTTTCTCGATCCTCTCGCTGATAAAATCCTGGTTTCATCCGCACTGATCTGTTTCAGTGTGTTGGGGTATATTCCCGGCTGGATGGTCCTGATCATTGTCACGCGCGATTTGCTGATTACAATCCTTCGATCGTACGCCATTCTCAAGAACCGCCCCATCGTCACCAATTTCTTCGCCAAGGCAAAAACATTCAGCCAGTTTGTCCTCATCTATCTGATTTTCCTGCTACACCTGCTGCGCTTCAGCCCGTTTGAGCCCCGGTGGCGCTCCCTGATTCACTGGATTGAGATGACGCGTCTGTTTTATGCCACAATGTGTGTCATCACATTATTCACTGTCGTGTCTGGGCTTATTTACATTGTTGTCAATCGATCCCACATTCGCGAGATGGGAAGCGACATTATCCGAATTTTTATACCCTCGGATATAAAAGAGTAGCTTGATTATGAAACGACTTATCCGTCTTTTGGCTACAAGCTTGTACACCGGGTATTCACCGATCGCACCGGGAACCACAGGATCCTTGCTGGCGCTTTTCATCTTCTGGATCTGTCCCGAATTCAGGGGAACACTTTTGGCCGTGGCGATCGCGGTGACGTATGCTGTCGGCGTCTGGGTCGCGACAGAGGTTGAAAAAACGGATGGGCACGATGCGTCCATCATCAACATTGATGAAGTGGCCGGCATGTGGTTGTCGCTACTATTCCTTCCAGTTAGTGCAGGTTTTTTCTGGCACATTGGAGGATTCTTCCTTTTCCGCATTTTTGATATCGTTAAACCTCCCCCGGCTAACCAATCCCAAAACCTGTCAAAAGGATGGGGCGTCATGACCGATGACATTATAGCCGGCATCTACGCCAATCTGAGTCTTCGACTGATCTTCTCCTTGTTTGGAGGTTGAAAGCAGCCATGCAAGCCGAGATCATCTCCGTGGGAGACGAGCTTCTGGCTGGCCTTTCGGCAAATACCAACGCAGCCTTCATCGGTCAAAAACTGTCAGAGATTGGATATGTAGTCCGGCGCGTGGTGACGGTCGCTGATGACGATGCGGACATCCAAAATGCGCTCCAGGCGATCCATACATCCACGTTAGTGGTCATCATCACGGGCGGTTTGGGGCCGACTCACGATGACATCACCAAGCGGGCCGTGACGCGCTATTATGGCTCCAAATTAATCTTTCGGCAGGATCTGTACGATCACATGGCTGCGCTTTTTCAGCGGATGGGCAGGCAGATGTCGCCTTCCAACCGGGGTCAGGCTGAAGTGCCGGACGGGGCCGAGATTCTTCCCAATACAATCGGTACCGCGCCCGGACTTCTATTCCAAAAAGAAAACACGCAGACTTTTGTATTGCCGGGGGTGCCGACTGAAATGCGCCGCCTGATGGACTCGGCAGTTCTTCCCAGACTGAGAAAGTCTTCAGATCAATGTCTTCGCTGGAAGATGCTGCGGACCACTGGAATCCCGGAATCGGAACTCTATGATATGCTCAGTGATATTCCTGGAAGGCATCCCCTTGTCAAGATAGCGTTTCTGCCTCAGGTTGCCGGTGTCGTTATTCGCTTGACAGCAGAAGAAGCGTCAACATCACGTTGTGAGATCTTGCTGGATGCGGCATGCCGGGACGTCCGGCAGATCGCCGGCAAGTATATCTTCGGTGAGGATGAGACAACCATCGAAGAGGCTGTAGCCGAGATCCTAACAGCAAAGGGACTATCCATCGCCGTGGCCGAGTCGTGCACGGGCGGACTGATTTCCCACAAATTGACCAATGTGCCTGGCAGTTCCACTTTTTTTAACCGCGGTGTCGTGGCCTACAGCAACGAAGCGAAGATCGAGATCCTGGACGTTCAACCCGAAACCATCCAGCAGCACGGCGCAGTCAGCCCTGAAACAGCACTCGAAATGGCAAAAGGCGTGCGGCGCATCAGCGGGACAGACATCGGACTTTCGACCACGGGAATCGCCGGTCCCGGTGGCGGCACAACGGAGAAACCCGTGGGTCTGGTCTACATGGGTTACACGGATCAAACGCGATCGCGAGTCGAAACGCACCGGTTCGGCCGTGACAGGCGATGGAACAAGCGCCGGACAGCCACAGTGGCCCTTAACCTGGTCAGACGGATTCTTTCGGGAGACGTTGAAGAAGAGACTTGATTTTTATCGCGAAAGTGTTATGTTATGCAGAAGGTGCTACGGACATTTATCGCTGTCTCCATCCCAGAAACACATCGCCAGCTGATTGCATCCTTTCAATCGAATTTGAAACGATGCGGTGCTGATGTACGGTGGGTGCGTCCCGAGGCGATGCATCTGACGCTGCGTTTTCTCGGTGATCTGACGGAAGATCAGGTTCAAACGGTTATTACTGCCGTCCGCATTGCAGCCGAGGGAACGGCATCCTTCCCGCTGGTGATTGAGGGAACAGGTGGATTCCCGAACGTGGCGCGACCGCGCGTCTTGTGGCTGGGTGTCATGACAGGGAGTCAAGCCATTTCGGATCTGGCCGGCCGCATCCAGGTGAAACTTGATGCAGCGGGATTCCCCCCTGAGAAGCGGTCATTCTCGCCGCACCTGACTTTGGGCCGCGTCCGTTCGTTGCGCAACATCAGGAAGACAGTCGAGACGATGCAAGCTCATTCCTTTTCAGCGGAGCCGTTTGAGGTTGACGCCGTCCGTGTGATCCGGAGTGATCTGAAGCCGTCGGGCGCCGTTTACACGACACTAGAATCCATATCATTGCAGAGGATTTGAACGTTATGACTGAGAAGAAGAACGAAGAGAAAATGCGTGCGTTGGATCTGGCCATCACTCAGATTGATCGCCAGTTTGGCAAGGGTTCGGTGATGCGCCTGGGCGACAACAAAGAGGCTGTATCTGTTCCCGCCATATCCACAGGATCCATATCTCTGGATCTTGCCCTGGGTGTCGGTGGCGTTCCACGGGGACGCGTGGTGGAGATCTTTGGCCCTGAATCGTCCGGGAAAACAACACTTGCCCTGCATGTGATCGCTGAAGCGCAGAAGAAGGGCGGCATTGCCGCGTTTATCGACGCCGAGCACGCCATGGACGCCAAGTACGCCAAGGCTCTGGGTGTCCAGACAGATGATCTTTTGGTTTCTCAGCCCGACACCGGCGAACAAGCTCTGGAAATTACTGAAACTCTGGTTCGCAGCGGCGCTCTCGATGTGATTGTGATCGATTCGGTTGCTGCGCTGGTTCCGCGCGCCGAAATTGAAGGTGAGATGGGCGATGCCCAGATGGGGCTCCAGGCGCGTCTCATGTCGCAGGCTCTTCGTAAACTGACTGGCGCGATCAGTAAATCGAAAACATGTGTCGTTTTTATCAATCAAATTCGTGAGAAGATCGGTGTGATGTTCGGGAATCCGGAAACCACCACGGGTGGGCGGGCGCTGAAATTCTACGCCAGCATTCGGATGGACATCCGCCGGATTGGCGCCATCAAGGACGGGATCAACGTCATCGGCAATCGAACGAAGGTCAAGGTTGTCAAAAACAAAATCGCGCCGCCTTTCAAGGATGCGGAGTTTGACATTATGTACGGTAAAGGGATCTCCAGGTCGGGTGATGTTCTCGATTTGGCCGTTGAGACAGATGTCGTGGATAAAAGCGGCGCGTGGTATTCGTACGGAGAAGAGCGCATCGGCCAGGGACGTGAGAACGTGAAGCTCTTTCTGGAAAGGGAAGAAAATAAAGATATCTTTGACAACATTGAACGGGCTGTCTGGGCCAAGCTGGTCGGGGAAGAAGTCGTTGAGAAACCGGACGCCCAGGAGACTCCGAAATCAACTTAATATTTGATGCCTGAGGAGACGTTTCACATTACGCAGATCGCGTCGCAGAAGCGGCGCAAGGATCGCGTGAATATCTATCTGGATGGCGCGTATGCCTTCTCACTCAATCGTGATGTGGTGATTGAAAACCATCTTCACCAGGGTGATCCCATCAACAGTCGACAGATTGACGCGCTGCTTCTGGGTGACGAGATCAAGAAGGCCAAAGAAAAGGGATTGGCCTTTCTATCGTACCGGGCCAGAAGCACGAAGGAGTTTGAACGAAAACTGTCCGAGCGTGGATTTCACCAAAAGACAATACAGGAAGTCGTGTCCGATTTCGAGCGCGTTGGCCTGCTGGATGATGACCGGTTCGCTTCCTCATTCGCCCGCACAAAACTGATCCAGAAACCGGTGGGCAAACATGTCCTTTTACGCGAACTGGCAATCAAGGGGATCGATGAAGAGACGGCCGCTCGCGCGGTTGATGAAGCGTACGGCGCCAAGTCAGAGTACGATTTGGCCCTCGATATCGCCCAAAAGAAAACACGGCGTATGAGCGGAGATGCGGCACAGATTCTCAAACAGAAGAAGCGGATGTCTGATTTGTTGGCGCGCCGGGGTTTTGGCTGGCCGGTGATTTCCGATGTCCTGCAAAATGTCTTTGGGAGTGTAACCGATTGAAAAAGAGCCGATTTGCGACGCAGGTGGTGCACAGCGGAAGAGAGAAAGAGAATCCGCATCGCCCTCATGCCATGCCCATCTATCAAACAGCCAATTTCGAGTATGCTGACTTTGATCATAAGTTGCGGGTCAGCGCCGGCGAGGAGGCAGGCTATCTTTACACCCGGTACGCCAATCCTACGGTCGATGCGCTGGCCGAAGCGCTGATTGATCTCGAGGATGGCGAGGCGGCGGTCTGTCTTGCTTCGGGCATGGCGGCGGTCAGTTCGTCTTTCCAGTCGCTGGTCGGAAAAGGGGATCACGTGCTAGCTTCATCTGTGCTCTACGGCGGCACATTCATGTATTTAACAGAATTCCTGGCCAGGCAGGATGTTTCCGTCACGTTTGTGGATGTGTGGGACATGCAAGCGGTGGAAGCGGCATTCCGTCCCGAGACGCGGGTTCTCTACCTGGAGCCGATGATGAATCCGACCCTGCGTATCGCTGACGTTCCACAATTGTCGCGCATGGCGCATGAGCGTGATGTGTTCGTCCTGACGGACAACACGTTTACCCCGCCGAACCTGTTCCGGCCACTCTGTCACGGAGCCGACGCAGCGCTGCACAGCACCACCAAGTTCATCGGCGGACACGGCGACACCATCGGCGGCGCAGTCATCGGATCCAAATCCTTCATCGAGAAAGTCAATGCTTTTGCCAGGGTGTCAGGCTGCACCATGTCGCCATTCGACGCATGGCTGACTCTTCGCGGCCTGCGCACGCTGGATGTGCGGCTTGAGCGCTCCTGCCGCAATGCCAGAGTGATCGCTGCATTCCTTTCCGACCAGCCCAGGGTCCGTCGCGTCCACTACCCGGGCCTCGAAAGCCATCCCGAGCACGCGCTGTCCGAACGCCTGTTCAGCGATTCCGGGTGCCTGGTTTCCTTTGACCTGGCCGGCGGACTGGACGCAGCCCGAACCGTGAGCGACGCGTTCCGCGTCATCACATCCACCGTCAGTCTGGGCGAGGTTGACACTGTGGCGTCGCATCCGGCATCTTCCTCGCACAAAAGCATGGCGCCCGAAGTCCGCGCCAAGTACGGCATCACCGACGGACTGATCCGCCTCTCTGTGGGAATCGAAGATCCTGACGATCTGAAGGAGGACCTGGGACAGGCGCTGGGGGGGATCTAGTGCGTGATGATGTTGCGATCGAAGCAGTCCTGTAGGGTGGCCCTATGGCCATCATCTTGGTGATAACTTTAAGATCGTGCAGTTATTTGATGATGCGGGCGTTTATGAAGTCCGAAAAGGAATGTCTTAGGCAACGATTCTCATAGCCTTTGCCGGTGTATTGAGCCGGGATATTTCCGTAGGGGCAAGGCATGCCTTGCCCCTACATCACAAAATACATTGTTGGGAGTCTCGAAAAATGTAAATGATTAGTATGGGATAGCCAGCTTCCGCCATCCGCGACGCGTTTAGGTAGTTGCGAGAATGTACTGGGCCGTTGAATCGTTTTCAACGTAACATTTGGAAAGTACCGGATCGGCGCTCCGGAGAAACAAATGATACTTCAAATAATTTTAATCTATTTACAAGGTTGATAATGGATATTAAGAATATAAGAATATCAATGGTTTTAATTTTATTAACGTTTTGTTTTTTACCACATTCTTGCAAGACTGTTATTAAAAATAAATCAGATAATAATGAATATCAATTGTTGAAGCTTCATTATGAAAACACAAACGGAGAAAAGGGGCTAACAACATTTGATTATAACGATGAGGGAGTTTTAAATAAAGCGATATGGGAACTAAGTGATGGTAGTCGGGCTTCATTGAATTTTTATGAACACGATAAGAATGGAAATCTCATCAAAAAGTATCGTGAATTTTCTGATAGCCTGACATCAAGCCAGTTCTATGAATATGATGATAACGGAAATTTAATTACGGAGCATTTTCATAGATCAGACAGTATTTCAGGAATTACGATGTATGAATATGATAATAATGGAAGATTAGTGAAAATGAATTGCCAAGGATTGAATGGATGGTTTTATGGAGAAATTAACTTCGTTTATGATGAGGGTAATATTAAACAAAAAGCAAAAATAATTCAAAAGGGTAAAAGTACAGGAGTTATTCTATATTCGTATGATGAAAATGAATATCTTATAAAAGAGCATTGGGATTTTTCAGGTAAATGGAGTCAAACATTCGTTTATGAATATGAAAGATGTAAAATTATTTCACCCAAACCTTATACTTCTTCAAATGTGTTTATCATCAACAATCCTGAATATCGAATTGTCAGGGAGTCTTATGAGTATGCCAATAAAATAGGGGGACCTTCATATTATACATATAATAAAGAAGGAAAGTTATTAAATAAACGCTTTGAACGTTCAGATGGTTTTTCGACCGAAACGACTTATTTATATGATTATCAAAAAAAATTGACTAAATCATATCGAAAGTATTCAAACGGACTTTGTGCTGTTTTTACATATAAATATAATAAACTTGGAAAATTAACGAATAGACTATTTAAACGTACTGATGGTGTTACGGGAAATGAATCCTATGAATATGATGAAGATTCAAGATTGATTCATGCAAATTGGGAAAATTTTGATTCATGGCTTACTGGCACTATTAAATTTACATATAATGAGAACGGAGATTTATTTGAAGGATATTTTCAGGGGACAAAAGGTTTTAATGCGAAAATTAATTTTAAATACGATAATCATAGGAATTTATCTAAAATTTATTGGGATTTTTCATCAGGTGAAACACAGAAATACATTTTTGAATATGAAAAATAGTGATCAGTTTTATGTAGGTGAAATTGTAAACTTCTAAAAAGTTTAAACATACGGTTGCGGTGGATTTAAATCTGTTACGTATCTTCCGATATTCATATTTTGTGGTATCAAGTGTTTCTGGTATATTTAGGTTGGATTTAACGCACTGAACCGCGATGTTATGCGATCCTTTTTTAGAGCGCAAGATTGTGATGTAATCCATGACATGATGAGAGAGTGAGAATCGACTTCCAGACCATATAATGAGAATACACGATGACAGCATCTGAAATCCGCCAATCGTTTCTCGATTTTTTCAAGCAGCGCGACCACAAGATTGTGCCCAGCGCACCGGTGGTGCCGCAAGACGATCCGACTCTTCTGTTCACAAACGCCGGGATGAACCAGTTTAAAGACGTGTTCCTCAACACCGGAACACGTCCGTACCGCAGGGCGGCCGATTCGCAGAAGTGCATTCGGGTGAGCGGCAAGCACAATGACCTGGAAGAAGTCGGGTACGACACCTACCATCACACCTTTTTCGAGATGCTGGGCAACTGGTCGTTCGGTAATTACTACAAGGAAGAGGCCATTCGCTGGGCGTGGGAGCTGATCACCGGCGAATGGGGACTGCCCAAGGCGCAGCTCTGGGCAACGGTTTTCCGCGAAGACGACGAGGCCGAAGTCCTCTGGAAAAAGGTGACAGACATTGCCCCCTCGCACGTGCTCCGGTTTGACGAAAAGGATAATTTTTGGGAAATGGGCGAGATCGGTCCCTGCGGCCCCTGTTCCGAGCTCCACATTGATCTGGGTGAAGGGTATTGCGACAAGCAGCACATCCCTGGACATGTGTGCACTGTAAACGGCGGTTGCGCCCGGATTATTGAACTGTGGAATCTTGTTTTCATCCAATTTAACCGGGACGAAAAGGGCGCTTTGACAACACTTCCAGCAAAGCATGTTGACACGGGAATGGGTCTTGAGCGCGCTGTCGCCGTCATGCAGGGCAAGAAATCCAATTATCAAAGCGATCTCTTTATGCCTGTCATGACGCGCATCGCCGACTTGACCGGCCAAGCCCTTGACGACGGTTCGCTGCTTCCGGCCTTCCGCGTGATCTCGGATCACATCCGCGCCCTCTCGTTCGCTATCACAGACGGCGCTATCCCGTCCAACGAAGGCAGAGGATATGTGCTGCGGCGTATTCTCCGCCGGGCGGCCCGGTATGGACGTCAACTCGGCATGCACGAGCCGTTTATCTACAAGCTGGTTCCGACCCTGGCGGAGGTGATGGGAGACGCCTATCCCGAACTGATCGATCGGGCCCGGCATGTGACCCTGGTCCTCAAGGCCGAAGAAGAGCGGTTCAACGACGTTCTTGACCGGGGCATTGAGATCTTTGAGGATGTCGTATCCAAAACGCTAAAACGGGGCGGGCAAATTCTGTCCGGAGACGATGTGTTCCGTCTCTATGACACGTTCGGCTTTCCTCTGGATCTGACCCAGCTTATGGCCCGCGAGAGGGGATTCGATGTCGATCAAGCAGAGTTTAAGAAATTGTTGGATCAGCAGCGCGATCGCGCCCGTCAGGCAGGGAAATTTACCACAGTCCCTGAGGGTGAATGGCAAGAGATGACGTCTGGTCCTGATTCCAAGTTTATCGGATACGAGACCATTGCGTCTGATGCGGAGATTCGGAAACTGCTGAGAGACGGAAACCAGCTAACACTCATCCTTAACCGCACGCCGTTTTATGGAGAAGCGGGCGGTCAGGTGGGCGACACAGGCGAGATCACGGGTGATGGATTCCGCATCCGTATCCATGACACGCAGCGGCAGGGTGATCAGATTCTCCACATCGGCACCCTCGTTGAAGGGGATGAGATTCTAAATCCCCAAGTCAATGTGTGTGTTACTGAGGAAGTCAGGCTCGCAACGGCCAGGAACCACACAGTCACGCATTTGCTTCACAAAGCGTTGCGGGAGGTCTTGGGCGATCACGTCAATCAAGGCGGATCGCTGGTCACGCCGGATCGGCTGCGTTTCGATTTCACCCACTTCGAGGCCATGACGTCCGAACAGATCGACGACGTGGAGCGGCGTGTGAACCGGAACATCCGCAAAGACTATCCCGTTGAGAAATTCGTGACCACTTTGGATGACGCAAAAGCGCGGGGAGCTACCGCCCTCTTTGGCGAGAAGTATGCCGAGAACGTCCGAGTGGTCAAGATCGATACCTATTCCATGGAGCTGTGCGGTGGAACGCATATCGACCGCACAGGCCAGATCGGTCTCTTTCGTATCACGTCAGAGGAGGCGATCGCCGCAGGTGTCCGGCGTATTGAAGCTGTGAGTGGCGAGGCAGCAGAAAAACAGGCCAGGGGCGACCGTCAGATTCTGCATGCCATCAGCACTCAACTCCGATGCCGAACCGACGAGGTTGAAACCCGGATCGCGTCCCTTCTCGAAGAACGGAAGGATCTTGAGCGCCGCATGAGAAAGGCGCAGAAGAGTTCGTCGGCTTCGGTTATCGACGACATTCTGCAGAGGGAAAGTGAAATTGGCGGTGTGCGTATCATTGCCAGCCGTGTGGATGAGATGTCCATCGATGCCTTCCGTCAATTGGGTGACCAGCTGCGTGAGCGTCTCAAGTCAGGCGTCGGCCTTCTTGGCATGGTTCATGACAAAAAAGTTCACCTGCTCTGCGTTGTGACGGATGACCTCATCAAATCCAAACAGCTCAAGGCAGGGGATATTGTCCGACAGGTTGCCCGGCTGGTCGGCGGCAGCGGCGGCGGCAAGCCGCATATGGCTCTGGCCGGTGGCAAGGAACCGGGCAAACTGAATGACGCTCTTGGTCAGGCACCGGTTATTATCGGAAAACTGATTCAATCCGCCTGATTTGGAAAGAGAGATGTCCATGACACTTCTTGACAGACTGAAGTCCGTTGTCCACAGCCACGGCGCAGGCTATCTGGTGCTGCTTGATCCGGATAGTTATACACTGTCCGAGTTGGTTCAAACAGCCAAACTGTGTGAAGCCAACGGAGCGGACGGCCTGCTTGTCGGTGGAAGCACAGCGTTTGGCAATCAGTTCGATGAGGCTGTCCAGTCGATTAATGATGCTGCGGACATTCCAGTCATTCTTTTCCCTGGGAGCGCCCGGCAGGTGTCAGCCCATGCCGACGGTATGTTACTCATGAGTCTCATCAGCGGGCGGAATCCCCAGTACCTCATCGGCGAGCAGGTCATGGCGGCGCCAGCCATCAGAGCGCTGGGAGTTGAGACCATTCCCACGGGTTATATGCTGGTGGAATCGGGTCATACCACGTCGGTGGAATTTGTCAGCAATACCAAACCGCTGCCTCGGGATAAACCCAAACTGGCGGCGGCTCACGCTATGGCGGCCGAGATGCTGGGGATGCAGCTGGTTTATCTTGAGGCTGGCAGTGGTGCTCAATATCCGGTGCCCGAGACCCTTGTTGCCGCTGTCCGGAGTGCTGTTGCAATCCCTCTCATCGTGGGTGGAGGCATTACTGATCCAACGACTGCCAGAACTTTGGTTGCCGCAGGCGCATCATTTATCGTTACCGGTACCGCCGTTGAGAAATCCCCTGAACCTGAACTGATGCGTCGGTTCGCAAACGCAATCCACAAACATGCCGACTGAAAGGACTTGAGAGTTTGATTGATATCCATGCGCACATTCTTCCGGGGGTCGATGACGGCGCTCAGAACGTGGGGGAATCTTTGCACATGCTCCGGGACGGGATTGCTGACGGCATCCGCGGTGTGGTCTGCACGTCGCATGTTCTCGATCGCCTGGACAAGTCAACAGAGAAACGCTTTGTCGACGCCTTCCATCTGCTCCGAACCCGGGTTAAGGATGAAGGTCTGGCGATTTCTCTCTGGTTGGGATCTGAGCTGCACACCCAGTCAGAATTCAACATGCGTTCACCGGTTGCGACCTTCAATGCCAACGGCAAATACGCTCTGCTTGAACTGCCCATGGGACATGTGCCGCGCGATGCTGAAGATCGTTTTTTCCAATTGTCTGTGAACGGTGTGACCCCGATTCTGGCGCATCCTGAACGAAATATCATCCTCATGCAGCGACCTGGTGTGACGTATAACCTGGTTCATCGGGGTGTCTTGTTGCAGGTGAACGCCGGGAGCCTGACCGGCCGTTTTGGCAAACGCGTTAAGCAGGCGGCCTTCGAAATGATCGACTTGCGGTGGGTGCATTTTGTGGCGTCCGATTGTCACAGCCCTGCCGGCCGTTCGATGAAGCTTGGTCATGCTCGTGATATCGTTACGAAACGATGGGGCGATGAGACGGCTGTCCGACTGTTTGAAACGAACCCGCTCAAGGCGGTGCAGGGTGAAACGATTGTACCACCGGAGCCGCTCCCTCCACGCAAGGGAGGTCTTCGTTCCGGTTTGCTTGGCAAAATATTTCGATCCGCTTAAAATGAGGTGATAATGCCGGATGGATCTGACATCAGAAAGCAGTTGGAAGCCAGCGCGCGAGTCAAAATGCGACTGGCCGGATCGTCCGTCAATTCCATCGGTGAAGCAGCCGACCTGTTAATTCAAACCCTGAAGAGCGACGGGAAAGTGCTCATCTGCGGCAATGGAGGCAGCGCCGCGGACAGCCAGCATTTCGCTGCAGAGCTGGCGGGACGCTTCTTGATCAACCGATCCGCGTTGCCCGCTGTGGCCCTGACCACCGATACATCCATCCTCACTGCTGTGGGAAACGATTTTGGTTTTGATGTTGTCTTCCAGAGACAGGTTGAAGCGTTGGGTCAAAAAGGGGATCTCCTGTTCTGCATTTCAACGAGCGGCAGGTCTCGCAACGTCCTTCTTGCCGCAGAAAAAGCCAGGGAGATGGATCTTTCCGTCATCGCTCTTGTGGGTCAGGAGCCGGGCCCCATCGGACAAGCCGCTGACATCGTCATCACCATCCCATCCCGTGATACACCCCGCATTCAGGAGGCGCATATCACGGTCATCCACATCCTCTGTGATCTGGTCGAACGGGCGCTCTTTTCATGATCCAGCTATCATGGATTAAAGCTCCCCGCCGCAAGCCTGCCCAAGGCAGGCAAGCAGCGGGGAATCTTCATCTGTAAGGAAAAACATCTTTTCATATTCGCTCGCTAATCCCGCGGCAAGCTACGGGATTAGCGAGCGCTGGCAGATTCACGGTGATCATTCATTGCTTCGCTTGTAGAGTTTGGCATGCTGCACTTTCTCAACACGGCTGTTCTTCTCGGTCTTTTCGGTGTCAGCATTCCGGTGCTCATACACCTTTTAGCCCGCCGAAAATTGAAGACAATTCCCTTTAGCAGCACGGTATTCCTGAAAGCGCTCCAAAAACAGAAAATGCGGCGGATTCGGCTGCGACAGGTCATCCTGTTGATTCTCCGCTGCCTTGCCATCCTTTTTCTGATTTTGGCGTTTGCACGACCCACGCTGCGTGTTGCGGGGATTGCGGGTGGCGGAACAGCAGAAAGTTCCGTCATTATGCTCATGGACAATTCACTGAGCATGGGGCGAACCGGTCTGTACGAAATGGCGAAGGCGCATGCGGGGAAGGTGCTCGACTTGATGGATTCGCGCGATAAAGCTGCCCTTCTCTGGACTACGGATTCGCCGATGAGCGATCCGCAGCAGGCTGCAAGACGCGCGATCAACCGCTCATCAGTCACATTCCGCCGCGGTCAAACAAGTCCCATTCTTGCCCGGGCCGCTGCATTGCTCGATGCGTCTCCAGACGTCAACAAAGAGATCTATCTGGTTACGGACATGCAGTCCACCGGATTTTCGCAGCAAAAGGATACCACATCGGTTTCAAACTGGCAGGGCCGCCTGTTCATTCTGCCCGTTTCCGGTGAGCGTGAGAATACTGCCCTGGTCAGCGGCGGTGTGTCCAGCCGCATCCTTGGACCGGACGCGCCTGTCGAGATCAGCGCACGCATCCGAAATTTCGGCGAAAAACGTCTTGAAAATCTGGCGGTTCGCGTCGCGATCCAAGACCGTACGGCCGGACATCATACGGTGAATCTGGATCCTGGTGAAGAGCAGGTCGATGTTTTCCGCATCATATCTCAACAGAGTGGATGGATCCAAGGTGTCATCCGTATCGAGGATGATCCGTTGCCGGCGGATAATGCCTG
>CAZDVF010000016.1:0-17473 GCA_964508725.1 uncultured bacterium
CTGTCTGCGAGATGCGGCCAACGCCAACAGTGCTGGCATCCTCGCCCTCATCGCTAACATGGTTGGCACGCTCGGCACCCGGATGCTTTCTGAAGTGGGGAGACTCATTTTGGCCGATTCGATCGCCGTCATTCTGATATTGATATGTATCTATCCCCTGCTTCTTAAAATCTTTGGCAAGAAAAATCCCTTTCGATTTTACCGGAATGTGGCTCCGGCCATGCTGGTTGCAGCCAGCACAACGTCCAGCGCGGCAACCCTGCCTGTGGCCATGCGAATTGCTTCTAAAAACTTGGGAGCATCGGGAAAAATCTACGGTTTTACCCTGCCTTTGGGTGCGACAATCAACATGGACGGCATGGCGGCCGCCATTGGTGTGATCGCTGTGTTTGCCGCGAACCTGTACGGCATACCCATAACAGCCGCACTCATGTTTCAGTTTGTTTTTTTAGGACTCGTCCTCTCCATCGGCACAGCCGGAATTAAAGGCGCTGGCGTGGTCATGTCAACAATTTTACTTCAAACGCTGAACATGCCCTTAACATTGGTTCCCATTCTTGCGGCTGTCTGGCCCATTATCGACATCGCCCATACGACCTGTAATGTGACAGGTGATTTGAATGGAACGACGATTATCAGCGCACGTTTAAATGATTTAGACAATCAAAAATATGTTGGACTCAATTCAATTAATGGATAGCATTATTGTCATTGAAGCTCCCCGCCGTAAGCCCGCTTTGAGTGAGCAAACAGCGGGGAATCTTTATCTTCAACGAAAAGTATCTATTCTATTCGCTCGCTCACTCCGCGGCAAGCCACGGGGAATGCGCTCGCTAACAGATTCAATTTTTAACAAATAGGAGAAAAAGATTTGTCCTTGATAAGCATTAATGATCAATGGTGCAAATGCTGCGGGATCTGTATCGATATGTGCCCCAAAGATGTGTTGGCACCCGATGATAAAGGCCGTCCGAGCATAGTCAATGAGGCTGCCTGCATTCAGTGCAAATTGTGTGAACTGTACTGCCCGGATTTGGCCATTGAACTGGTGGAGGTGAGTCATGGGTAAGAGAGTCTTGATGCAGGGAAATCAAGCCGTTGCTGAGGCCGCCCTTGTCGCCGGCGTGAAGTTTTGCGCAGGCTATCCCATTACACCGGCCTCCGAGACCATGGAACTCCTGGCGCGTAAATTACCGTCCCGTGGCGGACGATTTATCCAGATGGAAGATGAGATCGCCAGCATGGGAGCCGTGATCGGCGCTTCTGCCGCTGGCAAAAAAGCGATCACTATCACAAGCGGACCAGGATTCAGCCTCAAACAGGAAAATTTGGGTTACGCCTCCATGATCGAGATGCCCGTTGTGGTGTACAATGCCCAGAGGGCGGGCCCCAGCACTGGCGGCGCCACCAAACCGCAGCAAGGAGACATGATGCAGGCCCGCTGGGGTTCTCATGGCGACAGTCCGAGGATCGCGCTCTGTCCTGGAACAGTGCGTGAAGCCTATGACCTGACGATTCATGCTTTTAACTTGTCAGAAACCTATATGATGCCCGTCATCATCTTATCCGATCAACTCCTGGCGCACAATATGGAGAGCATGGAACTCCCAGATCCTGACACCATCAAGATCGTCAATCGCAGAACCGACGCTGTGCCCCATGCGGATTACCTTCCTTATCAGGTGGACGAAACCGGCATACCGGTACTGCCTCCCCTTGGTCAGGGGTATCGTTACAACATGTCCGGTATGCTCCACGGTGACAAGGGCGTCCCGGATCTTTCAGCAGAAACCATAGACAAGTGCATTCGGCGTATCAACGGAAAGCTGACGCGCTATCGTGACGACATTGTTCAGATTGAACATATCCGGACAGAAGGCGGTAAGATCGCGCTTTTTGTCTATGGTTCGGTCTCCAGGCCAGCCAAAGGTGCGATCAAAATGGCAGAGGAAAACGGAATTCCCGTTGATCTGATCCGGCCAATCACGATATGGCCTTTCCCTGATAAGGAAATTCGAGCCATTGCCGAGCATGTGGATAAAATTATTGTCGCCGAAATGAACATGGGTCAGATTGTCGGAGAGGTTCGTTCAGCAGTCGAAGGTCGTGCGGAAGTCATTCCATTCAACAAAGTAAACAGCCTCCCATTTACAGTATTGGACCTCTACAATAAAATTGTTGAAACACTTAACTTAGGATGAGATAATGAGTAAACTTGATAAATACCTGCGCTTAGACATGATGCCCCATTTTACTTGCCCCGGCTGCACGCATGGCATCGCGTGGGCTGCAATGGTGAGAGCCATCGATCAATTGGGTTTGAACCAGAATGAGACGATCATGGTTTGCGCGATCGGTTGCGCCGGGCGTCTGCCCATCTATCTGAACTTTCCCTCAATTCGGACGCCCCACGGCCGCGCTCTCAGTTATGCGACAGGGATTAAATTGGCCAATCCCAGACTCAATGTCATCGTATTTATGGGTGACGGTGATGCTGCTGCGATTGGGGGGAATCATTTTATCCATTCTGCCCGGCGTAATATCAATCTCACAGCCATTGTCGCCATTAACGAGATCTATGGAATGACAGGCGGTCAGTATGCACCCACAACACCACGGGGAGCCGTTGCGTCTACCTCTCCCTTTGGTATGATCGAACCGACCATGGATGTCTGCAAACTGGCGATCGGCGCCGGAAGCACCTTTGTCGCCAGGGGTGATGTGTTTCATGTCACTGAACTTACGCCTCTCATTAAGAAAGCGATAACCCATAAAGGATTTTCAGTGGTCGAGATTTTTACGAACTGCCCGACGCATACTGGCCGCAGACGGAAGGTCAAAAAACACTCTGATGCGATTCGAAGTTATAAAGATATGATTGTCACGAAGGCTCAAGCCGAGAAAATGACCGCGGAAGCTTTGGAAGGAAAGTTCATCCGCGGTATTTTACACGAGGAAAACATGCCGGAATATGTGGAAACGTATGACCGCATCACAGGTTTTAAAGAAGATGGAGTTTCATCATGAATTATAAAGATCAAACACACATCGAAATCCGATTTGGCGGTTATGGCGGACAGGGATTGGTGTTGGCCAGTATCATTATGGCCGAGGCGTTGATTGAAGAGGGGTACAATATCATTCAGGGCCAGTCCCACGGCATCGAAGCCAGAGGAAGCACAAGCCGTGGAGAACTGATTGCCAGCAAGGAAGAAATATATGACTTGATGTTGAAAAGTCCCGACATATTCCTGGCACTTTCGGACGAGGCCTGTCACAAATATTACGACCAAATTAAAAAGGATGCGCTGGTGATTCTGGATTCTTCAGAAGTGAAAAATATCCCTTCCCTTAATTCTAAAAATGTGTACACCTTCCCGATTACCCAGTTGCTAAAAGATAGGTTCAATAATAGTCTGCCGGCCAATATTTGTTTTTTAGGCGCCATTGCCGGATTGACAGACCTTACATCAGTGGGAAACATGAAATCAGCCATCTTGAAACGTGTACCCAAGGCTTATCAAGAACTCAACATCAATGCCTTTAACCTGGGTCTGGAACTGACTGCATCAGCGGAACCTCTTCAAATAGGTATATCCGCATGAAGTTCACAGAATACCAGGTTAAGAATATCTTCCGTAAAGAGGGCATCACGATCCCTGAGGGAAAGGTGGCCGAGTCTGTACAAGAAGCCGTCCAAATTGCTGAAGCGCTGGGATCGGAAGTTGTCGTCAAATCTCAAGTTCAAACTGGCGGGCGGAGTAAAGCAGGCGGGATAAACTTTTCAACATCCCTGGATGAGGTCAGGCAGGCGGCAACCCACCTTTTCGATTCTGAAGTTAAGGGAGAGAAGGTAAAGCACCTGCTGGTGGAGAAAAAAATGCCCATCCAGCAGGAGTGTTACATCGGTATCATGCTCAACAGTGATGAAAAGAACACAACCCTGATCTTCAGCCAGACCGGGGGCGTGGACATTGAAGAAACGGCCCGAAAGAATCCTGATCACATTGTCAAGATCCCTGTCGATCCTCTCATCGGCTTGCGCGATTTTCATCTGAATCGGATAAACAGGATGGCTGGATATAATCCCGCTTTAACGAAATCCCTTAAAAGTATTGTGATAAAACTCTATCACATGTATGTCACATACGACTGTCTAATGCTGGAAATCAATCCCCTGGCCATCCTGAAAGATCAAACATGGATGGCGTTGGATGGCAAACTTGAAATAGACGATAATGCGCGTTATCGGCAGCAGGACCTTGTCAAAATCTGGAATAAGGAGAGCGAGGATCCCATAGAGCGCATCGGTCGAGAAGCTGGATTTGTCGTGATCAAGCTGCACGGAGATGTCTCCATCATTAGCAATGGAGCCGGAATCGCCATTTCCACGCTTGATCTGTTGAAAAAATACGACATGGGAGTCGCCAATATCTTAGACCTAAGCGGCGGCGCCACTGCTGAAAAAGTGATGCGGGCCGTTGAGGTTGTCTCTCAGGATTCAGATGTAAAAGCAATCTTATTCAACATATTTGGAGGCATCACCCGTTGCGATGAGATCGCACAGGGCGTCACGGATGCATTAGCACAAAGCCCTCTAAACATGCCCGTTATCTGCCGTTTGGACGGCACCAACAGGGCCGAAGGGATCAACATCTTGAAGAAAGCCGGGATGGCAGCTGCTTCCGACCTGGAGGAATCAGTAAAACAGGTCGCAGATATTCTAAAAGTATCTTCGTGAACTTCGTGGTTATTATAAAAAACAAACATACTCGTATAGATTGGAATACAAATAAATATGAGCATTCTCGTTGATGAAAATACAAGATTGATTGTTCAGGGTATAACCGGACGTGAGGGCGCATACCACGCTGGACTTATGAAGACTTATGGTACTCATGTTGTTGCCGGTGTGACTCCAGGGAAGGGTGGTTCAAACGTCCACGACATCCCTGTCTTTGATTCGGTTCAGGAAGCAGTTGATCAAACCGGCGCCAATGCAAGCGTGCTCTTTGTTCCTCCGAGGTTTACCAAAGAGGCTATTATCGAGGCCATCGACAGCAATCTTTCGCTTGTTGTGGCGGTGGCGGAAGGCGTTCCTTTTCATGATATGAATTTCTGTGCATCCTACGCCCGCACCCGTTACTGCACCCTTGTCGGGCCCAATACTCCCGGCATCATTTCGCCTGGGAAATCAAAAGTGGGATTCATGGCCGAGACCAATTATATGCAGGGTTCAGTTGGCATCATGTCTCGCAGCGCCACACTATCCTATGAAACGTCCAAGAGCCTGACCAGTCAGGGAATCGGGCAATCCACCGTTGTGGGTGTGGGAGGAGATCCCATTCCCGGTTCGACATTTGTCGATTTGCTCCCCCTGTTCGAAGTGGACGAAGAAACCGACGTCATCGTGATCAACGGTGAGATTGGAGGACAAGAGGAAGAGCGAGCAGCTGAATTTGTCCGGGAGAAAGGGACAAAACCCGTGATTGCCTTGATTGTCGGAGAGGCTGCTCCCGAAGGGAAGCGAATGGGGCATGCCGGGGCCATCGTTTCACCCGGAGGTGTCGGAGGAGCTGCTCAGAAGAAAAAAATCTTGCGAGAGTCAGGGATTCATGTTGTAGAGAAATTGTCGGAGATTGCTCCAATCGTCACTCGCATCTTGCAGAAAAGATAAGAAAAGAGAAATCGATATGATACTGACCAAAATTAAACATCAGTTTAACAATGAAAGAATCCAAGATGAGGAGATCGATGGCATCATCAGGGAAGAATACAGCAAGGCCAAACCTGATGTAAAGAATGGTGCTGAAATAGCCATCGCTGTAGGCAGCCGAGGGATATATAAAATAGACCAAATGGTAAAGACCCTGGTTGCATGTGTCAAGGAATCCGGGGGAAAACCTTTTATCGTTCCCGCTATGGGCAGTCACGGGGGCGCAACTGCTGAAGGGCAAATCGAGGTCCTTGCAAGTTATAACATCACTGAGGAGTCTGTGGGAGCGCCTGTCAAGTCCTCAATGGAAGTGGTTGAGCTTCCCAATGGAGGATTAAAGAATAAAGTCTATATGGATAAAAATGCCTTTGAAGCAGACGGTACGATTGTGATAAACCGTGTCAAGGTGCACACCGCCTTTCATGGCGAAATAGAAAGCGGGCTATTAAAAATGCTCGTCATTGGTCTTGGGAAACATCAAGGCGCATTACAGGTCCACGCCATGGGTCCGGAGGGACTTAAAAAAGTCATACCGGAAACCGGCAAACAAATCTTGAAAAAAGGTAATATTATTTTCGGTCTCGCCATTGTGGAGAATGCAAACGAAAAAACCGCCAGAATCAAAGGTGTCAGCAATGAAGATTTTTATGATGAAGAAAAAAAGCTTCTCCACTGGTCCAGAAAAAACATGCCCAGACTGCCGGTTGATCAACTTGATGTGTTGCTGATTGATGAGTTCGGTAAAGATATTTCCGGTACCGGTATGGACATCCATATGATTGGAAGGATGCACATCAAACATCAACCGGAACCGAAGTCTCCGGTTATTACCAGCATCGTCGTCTTTGATTTAACAGAAGCGTCTCATGGGAATGCGAACGGCATGGGTCTGGCAGATGTAATCACGCGCCGCCTGTATGATAAAATTGATTTTAAATCCACCTATGCGAATGTACTCACAACCGGTTTTCTGGAAAGGGGCATGATGCCGGTCGTGGCGGAGACTGAAAAGGAGGCAATCCATTTTGCTCTGAAGCAATGCTATCTCAATGATGTCGCTGCTGCCAGAATCATTCGCATAAAAAACACATTAGCCCTCGACGAGATCTGGGTATCCCCTGCTGTTCTCGACGAAATAAAGGACATGGATCAGATCGAGGTGATGGACGAAACCAGCGTATTACCGATATAAATTGGGTATTCTCGAAAAGTCAACAATAACAAGACGACACCATTTTAGATCGACTTATCAACCGTCCAGCATCTTTCAATCCAACTGGAACAGGAACAAAACTATACAACCTCCATTGTTGAGGGCGGCTTTGCAGCGATGTTGTACGTCACACTGACGACACCAGGGACGTTCTCTATGATGCGGGCGGACAGGCGATCCAGGACATCCCACCCAAGTTGAGTCGGTTGTGCAGTCCGGGCATCAATGCTGTCCCAGCAGCGGATTTCAATTTGCAACCCGTAGTCGCGCTTGCCGTCACGCATGCCAGTCACCCGATCATTGTGCAGGATGGCCATGTACTGAAAAGCGTTTGTTGATTGGAGTTCTTCCTCAACAACCACTGTGGCTTTTCTCACAATTTCAATCCGCTCGGGAGTGACGTCACCAATAACACGCGCTGCCAGGGCTGGACCGGGAAAGGGAATTCGGCTGGCCAACTCATCCGGAAGCCCCAGGGCCCGCGCAACTTTGCGCACGCCATCCTTGCGCAGCTGGATGAGCGGTTCTATGATTTTATATCCAAACGCCGTTTGCGGATCGATGCCCAGTTGTTCGAACACGTTGTGTTGCCGCTTAATGCCCGCCACTGTTTCATCCACATCAGTGAGAATTGTTCCCTGCATCAAGTATTTCGCGCCACTTTCTTGGACCAGCCGGCCAAACACCTTTTTGTAAAATGTCTGAGTGATAGCCTCCCGCTTCTCCTCGGGATCGGTCACACCAGCCAGTGCTGAAAAAAAGACGTCCCGTGCGTCGAGCTTACGAACCGAAACTCCCAGTTCAGCAAAAAGTGCGACCACGCGGTCGGGTTCACCCTCGCGCATCAGGCCGTTATCAACAAACACGGTGATGAGTCGGTCCTTCAAGGCTTTATGCCCGAGTAACGTGACAGCCGAAGAATCAACACCGCCAGACAGGGCATTGATGGCCTTGCCATCACCTACAGCAGAACGGATCGCCTTGACCTGCTCTTTGATGAATTCTGTCGATTTTAAACGATCAGCAGATATCTCTTGAATGGACATAAGGTATTTCCCTTCATTTATATGGAAGTTCTGAACTTAAACACTTTCTGTGCTGCCATTAGTCCTGTAGCAGTCGGGAACATATTGCCACACCATTAAAATTGCATTCTCAGACCAAAACCTCTGGACATCTCCAAGGTAATGGTTTGTTTGTGATTGGACGTTCGATGAAGCCTAGGCACTATCCAACCTGTCAGTGACCCAATCACTGCTCCGGCTAAAACATCTGTGGGAAAATGATTTCCCGATGTGACCCGCATCACTGCCGTCGCTGTAGCGGCTGCAAATCCTATCAGCCACACGGGGCGCACCCACGGCGAATCTGGATGACGTGTCTGAAATACTGTTCCCGCAAATACAGCACCGCAAAAAGCCGTTGTTGTGTGGCCTGAGAAGAAAGAACGGGTCAGATCGTCATTTGATTCGTCAAGCCCAGTGATATCCGCACAGTAGGCGAATGGAGCCGGTCGTTTGATCATCCCCTTGGCAAGTCTCGACAATCCCTGGGCCAACAGCATGGACTCGGCCAGCATGACCACATCGGTCAGCACGGACTCTCTGGTCCCGGCAATCACGGACAGCGCCACAGGAAAGCCTGAAGCAACCACGCAGGTTAGATCACCGAGATGTCTCGTTACATTGTCGTGGAATCCCGCAGCAAACTGATCCAAAAAGAAGATAGATTCACGTCGAAGCAGCGTCGGATCAACCGGATCTGTCCGGGCGGAGAGAACCAGTCCAGCTGTGAGAAACGTCCCGCCCAATCCCAGAAGCATCGTTTCCCTGTTTATATTGAGCGTGTAGCATTCCTGGGCATTGATAGATCCAGCGAAAGTGAGGAGGACCAATCCAACAATCACCAAACGTGTCATTGGATCTCAACCTTCGGCGCATCCATATCCGTGCGCATGAATCCGCGGGCCATACGAGGGGTGTTAAAAGCGACGCCGATATCCCCCGCTGCACTGAGGCAAATCACACCGCCCAGTCCGCGCACTTTATCTTGCAGCTTTTTGATCGCTGCGCCTGCCGCGACTTGTGGTGAATTCGTCGAACGCAAACCTTCAGCCACCTCCCGCGCCAACATCACCTGCATGATGGATTCACCCCACCCAGTGCACGACACACCGCCGACACGATTCTCCGCCCAGGTGCCGGATCCGATAAGGGCGCTGTCGCCCACACGTCCCGGAATCTTTTTTGGCGTTCCGCCAGTGGATGTCGCCGCTGCGATGTCACCGGGCTGATCCAGGGCAACCGCACCGACAGTGCCGCGTTTTTTTCCAAACGCATGAGGAGTCCGGAATTGCCCATCCTGCTTGAGAGCCGCAAGCCGCTGCAGTTCCCTCTGTGTCAGAAGATTCTCAATCGGGACGGGATGAAATCCCTGCATTTCGGCAAAGACTGCGCAGCCCTCGCCCGCCAACAGGATATGCTCCGTTTCGCAGAGAACACGCCGGGCAATTTGGACCGGATTGGCAAAGTTCCGGAGCGCTGCCACAGCGCCGGCCCTCAGAGTTCGCGCCTCTATGATGGAGGCATCCATTTCCACCGAGCCGTCGGTGTTGAGCACCGATCCTTTTCCCGCATCGAACGTTGGATTATCTTCAAGGCAGGAAACAACATGTTCCACCACATCCAGTGATGACGCGCCCTGCACCAGCAAGGACCATCCGCTCTGCAGTGCAGTGGATAAACCCTGAAGGTGGTCGTCAACTTCATCATCAGGAATTGACCAGGCGCCGCCGTGCACGACAAGGGCAGAATGGCGATTCGTCAAATAGACCTCCTGGAGTCAAAAATATCCGGATGTTTGGGAAACCATTGACCAGTTTATTGCGTAAAAAGGAATAACTCTTGAAATGAAGGAATCGAGATGGAACTCATCACCATATTACTTATCTTTGCATTTGTGTTGCTTCTCTTCAAAATTGCAGGTTTTTTATTCCGTACCGGAATCGTCTTGATCAGCATTCCCCTTCAGATTGCACTGGCCGTCATCGTGACTGTTATACTTGTAGCAGTGCTACCCATTGCTTTGGTATCAAGCGTGCTGGCATTGATTCTTGTTCCGTTGGGTTTGCTTACTCCGCTACTGCCCCTCTTTCTTGTCGGGTTTGGCATTTACATCATTGCACGAAAATAACTTCTCTCTCCCTCCCAAAAAACAGGTCGACCAGCCACAAGCTGATCGACCTGTTTTCTTTTCTGATCAGGTATTGAATAGCGAAACAATCAAAACAACAAGAAAAAGGATTTCAATAAAAATCCCTACAACGACAAAACGCCAGCGTGTCCCTTTCTTGGGTTTCCACTCAGCATCAAAGGTTAATTTCTCTGTGAATGCCTTGAATTGCATTCCCAGTTCGGGCTTTAATACAAGGACCACAAGAATCAAACCCATCAACAAAATAATGATCAAATATGGAATCATGATACCGTGTCTCCCAATGATCCAATCAGGTTGGAATATAAAATTGTTCGCCAGATATCAGCCGGCAAAAGTAAACGACCATCCGCTAAGCGGGTGGCTTTGAATTCACCGCGTAGCGGTGGATTCAAAGTAGGCACGTCAGTGCCGTCCAGTTTAGGATCGAGAACCACTGGCTCTGCCAGTGGTTTGAAGATCAATCAAACTTGACAGAGTGCTGTCAATAATGCTTGACGATCAACGGGTACGATGCCGACTTCTCCACAGACAAGACCTGCAGCATAATTGGCGATCGTGGCTGCCTCCTCAAGAGAAGCTGTGGATGTCATCGCTACAGTCAATGTGGCAATCACCGTATCGCCTGCGCCCGATACATCGTGCACATGACGGGCGCGCGTCGGTATTTTCAACCAGGGCTGATCCTGTTGGAACAGGGCCATGCCTTCATCCCCCAGTGTGATGAGCAAAGCACGACAAGCAAGTTTCTCAAGCAGCTTGTTTCCGGCTCGCTCCAAGTCATGATCTGATTCAATGCGCATGCCCAGTCTAGAAGCGACTTCATGGCGGTTGGGCTTGAAAAGTGTGACGTTACGATAATCAAAAAAATGATCAAATTTTGGATCAACTAAAATCAATTTCTCATATTTGCGCGCCATGGTAATGACTGACCGAATAACGCCGGAGGTCAGCAGCCCCTTGTTATAATCCTCAAGAATGACTCCGTCAACGCATTCTATTTGATCTTCAAGAAAATCAAGAAGGCGTTTCTGTGCAAGCTGCCCGATATCATGACGGAGTTCCCTGTCAATGCGTACCACGTGCTGATCGTGTGCAATCACCCGTGTCTTCAACGTGGTCGGCCGTTTTTTATCAATAATCAATCCGTTTGGTGATAGTCCGTGACGCTGAAACAGTTTTCGCATTGTCGATTCAGATGCATCATTGCCTGCAACACCCACCATCAAAACTTCTGCACCCAAAGACACTACATTGAATGCCACATTCGCGGCACCGCCCAGACGGTATTCCTCCCGCTCTACATCAACAACAGGAACAGGCGCTTCTGGAGAAATCCGCAACGCCCTGCCCCAAAGATAATGGTCAAGCATCAAATCACCGATGACCAGTATTTTTCTGCGTGAAAACTGCTGGAACAGATCATCCAACCGTTTTTTTGAAATCGTCAGCACACGCTTCTCCGTTTCAGAGTTCAAATCCACCGATTTTCCGAAGCAACAGGCTTGAATGCTTCTCGATCTCCAGCACCAGATCTTCCACTTTGTGACTGAAGTAATTGTAAGCCACCAAAGCGGGGATTGCGATGGATAGCCCAACAACCGTAGTCAGCAACGCCATGGAGATTCCGCCGGACAGGGATTGCGTTTGTCCAAGCCCCTGCTCGGATATCACACGAAAGACCTTGATCATGCCCAGGACTGTACCCAGAAGGCCCAGAAGGGGCGAAATGCCTGCAACGGTTTCAACCACAACCAGACCCCGTTCAAGATTGCGCGCTTCCTGCCGCCCTTGATCAGCAATGGCCTCGCGTATTTCATCTCTGGTTCGGCCGATCTGCTCCAAGGTGGTTCGGACGATATTGCTGAACGGGTCAGTCTGTTGACGGAGTCCGTACAGCGCTTTTTCAACATCTTCGGGTTTGTCAATTCGGTTGATCAGATCCAGGGTCTCGTCACGGATAATGCGACGGCGGCGCAGAAATAACGCCCGCTCAATGACCACTGCCAATCCTACAATCGATGTCAACAACAGGGGGATCATGACAATGCCCCCCTTCATAATTGTCTCCCAGATGGCAGTCATACAGTTCTCCGAAGCTTATTTTTGTTCGAGGATGAAATACTGAAATCTCGCCGTGACCTGAAGAAATGGTTCAGGGAAATCATCCGGTAACGGATAAAACGGCGCCGAAAGCTGGACAGCCTTGCTGCTGGTTTCAACGAGAGCTTTCTCACCGGCTGTATCTAAAATCTCTGGGCCTTCAAGTCGGCCGTCAGGATATATCCTGAAACGCAGCACATTCTCTCCCCCGAATCCCAGGCGGGTAAAAGCCGGAGGCGGATAGATATTACCCTGGATGCGCCGTTTCAATTCAAGCAGATACGGAGCAAAATTCCACGCGTAAGTGTTGAGACTGAAACCGCCCAGCTCTTCGGCGCTGAAACGCTGCTGGTTATACGTTGGTCGCTGATCCGAACCGCTTGCCGGTTGGGCCTGTACTGGTTGTCCCAACAGGGCGTTTCGACTGAATGCCGGTGCAGCTGAGGATGCATCACGCCGGTATTCGTACGACTCCGCTGTTGATTTGGATGGTTCTGACGCGGCAGCATTTTCTCCAGATCCACCGGATGGAGGGACAGGATCTGAAACGCCGGCCGGCCGGGGCATCTCTTTTGCATCTGTCAAACCTTCAGAAAAGGGAAGCCCTGCATCGGGCAGGTCCCGTGTTTCTCTGTCGCGTGCTCTGGCATTTTTATCAGAGGCCAGATCTGCACTTTCGGGAGGTCGGTCTGTGCGCGCATCCTCCGGAGTCTCAACGATCTCGAATGCAATCCGTTTCTCTTGGGGATTGGCCCTGCTCTCACCGGCAGCAAAAAGACGAACGCCCTCCCAGCGAGGCATGAGAACCAAAAACAACAGGTGGACGAGGCTTGACAGCGCTATAGCCCAAACCAGTCTGTGTTGTTTCATATCGTGGACGATCTCACCCACGCCAGATACTCCTCGTCACCGCCGATGATGGGCAGGGCTACAATCTCAGGCAGCGCGTAGCTGTGAAGCTCCCGAATGCAATGGATCAAATCGGAGAAAACATCCTGGCAACTTTTCATCATGAGCAGGACTTCGTTCTCATCACACAGGGCGCCTTTCCAGAAAAAGAACGAGCGGACACCTGGAACGATATTCACGCATGCCGCCAGTTTATCCTCAACAACCCGTCGGCCAATGATTGTCGCTTCTTCCGTTGTCGGAATCATGGATAAAACAAGGATGATGTCAGTCAAGTGTTCCATTTTAATGCCAATGCTTATAACATTTCTGCATAGTCAATCCAGCTCGCAACCACCCAAACAGAGAAAAATCCCGTTCATCGAACAGGAACTCTCACGTCCATCCAACGTTAAAACGAAGATATTGATATCAGACCTGAGGGGTCTGAAGCGATGGCCCTTCAATCACCGATGACCAATTTGTGTATCGCTCAACCTCATATGACTCAAACACTCACACAAAAATACACTGTCTTCACAACAAAATGGCTATCAATCCTGGCTGTTATGATCTCTCTTCTCATCCACCTGTTTCTACTCAGCATGCTGGCGTTGTTACCAAAAAATGAACCGAAACACACATCCTTACACGTAGTGGAACTGCTGGACGTTCCGCCCGTGCAGACAATCCTGCCTGAAATGGCGTCGGATATCCAGGACGCATCGAACGTCATCTCTGGTCTGCAAATCAAAACTCCGCAGTCAGACCAGCTGCCATCATCGACACATCCTCATGTGGAACCGCAAGAAACACTGACTCCGCAATCCGTATGGCAGAGCGATGTGGATTCAGAACGAAAACGGCAACTGATATTGCAATCTCAGCCGAGTGAGGCGTCTAAACAAACACTGCTTGCCGACCGGGTTGCCGATTGGACAAAACAAGCGACTGCATTTGATGCGTCTAACACAACGGACAATCCCGTCTCGGATATGCTGGAAAAACGGGCGACCGGCACCTCGACACTGTTGTTCAATCCAGCACTGCTTAATCTGAATCAAGAGGATAAAAGCCAGCCGTCCTCTCCGCCTCAATTCGATTTCATACCCAGCCGGGCTCAACTTGCGATCCTCGCCTTTCTTGACAGCTGTTCCTCTGCAACGCAGGTTGATCTCTATCCACAGATGCCTTCATCAATATCATTGACCGCTGAAACTTTTGAGAAAGAACTGAATTATCTGGTTGGAAAAAGATTCCTGACTCGTGAAAAGATATCTCCCGAACAGCCATTGAATCTCCAGATACTCATCGTCAATGTCCCTTTCGAATTAAGTGCCAAAAACCGGCGAAATCCCGTTTACCGCTACAAAAGTCTTGTGAACAAGAAACTGATCATGACCTATCTTCAGGCTCGCCTCGATCAAGAGAGAGAAAGGCTCCGGACAAGTCCAGCTGACTCGTCAAGGATCACGCAAGGCATCCGCGATCTCAAGGACAAGATCCAAATTCTCCTGTAATCGTTAAAGCCAGCCCTCTTGTCTGTACCACGCAATCGTCTTGTCCAGTCCGTCAGAAAGTGTCATCTGCGGTTTGAATCCCAATTCCTGCTTTGCTTTGTGCCCGTCGCAAATCCAGAAGTGCTGGCGAAATTCCCGCAATTTCTGCAGGTTAGCAAACGAGGGCTGTTTCTTCACTCGATCGATCATTTCTCGGCCGAGAACCATCAGCCAGACAACTGAAAAGGGTATCGGAATAAAAATCGAGGCCTTCTGTAATTGGTTTGCAACAATCCTGCCCATCTCGCGCCACGAGATACGGCTTTCCGATACCAGATAATAGACCTGGCCGGAAGCTTTTTCCGATTGCGCAGCCAACTCAATGCCTCGAACAAGATCATCAATGTAAATGAAACTGGTATATCTGTCTTGCCAACCCACAAATGGTCGGATTCCATGATTCACGATGCGAATATATTCCAGAAAGTTTGGATCACGGGGGCCGTAAACCACCGGAGGCCGTATCACAGTCACGGGTATTTGTGAAGCAAACGCCAAGACTGCTTCTTCTGCTGCCAGCTTGCTGGCGCCGTAAGGCGATACAGGATGCGCGGGATCTGCTTCTGTGTTTGGCTTGAGCGTCAAACTGGGGCCTGCTGCCGCCAAAGAAGAGACATAGACGAAGCGCTTGATTTGGGGATTAACTTGAATGATTGCTTTCAGGAGCTTGACTGTCCCCACCACGTTTGATTGATAATATACCTCTTCAGAAAAGGATGAGGTCTCACCCGCCAGATGAAAAACCGCATCCACATGCGAAACAGCTCTGTTCAGAGATGCCTCGTCGCTCAAGTCTCCAGAAGAAATCTCCACATCCAGTCCGTCAAGCCAGCGATGGTTACTGGTTTGGCGAACGAGACAACGGACAGAGATTTCCTTTTTCAGAAGATAGGCAGCCAAATGACTGCCGACAAAACCCGTTCCCCCAGTCACAAGAGCGGTTTTCATTCTGACACCCTTAACCATCCCTGTAGATATCAAGCAGATCTGAATCAGTGAAATAACACTGCTGTTCTTGGATTGTTCGGCCGCTAACTTGCATGATTTCATTATAGTAAAATTACCCTAAAATCGCAAGCGGATTCCTTTTTCAGTTGACAATCTGGGACACAATGCTTATCTTTTCACAAGTCGTCAACAGCTTGACAGCCATCCATGTTAAAAATATATCCTTTTTTTATTTTGACTATTTACTCCAAACATTCCTTCGTGATCCTTCAAATCAGTTAACCAGCCAATCCGATCGCAGGGATGATATAGAAGTTTGCATGATTGAAGACTGATCAGACAGAGGAGAACAGTGTGGACATTTTCTTAAAATGCAAGCAATACACCCGCGCAAAGGAAGCGATTGCTGCCGGTGTCTACCCCTATTTCAGACAAATCCAATCCGGCCCCGGTTCGGAAGTGATCGTCGATGGTAAACCGATGATCATGATTGGATCGAATAATTACCTTGGTCTGACAGGACATCCAAAGGTTGTTAATGCAGCGATTCAAGCAATCAAAAAATACGGAACAGGGTGTACCGGTTCCCGGTTCCTCAACGGCACGCTTGACATCCACACTGAATTGGAACGTCGCCTCGCTCAATTCATGAAACGCGAGGCTGTTCTTTGCTTCACGACAGGTCATCAATCCAATCTCAGCGCACTGGCTACCATCATCGGTAAAAATGATATTGTTTTCACCGATCGCGCCGATCATGCATCCATTGTCGATGCTTGCCGTCTATCCTTCGGCAAAGTCGCCAAATATAAACACAATGATATGGATGATCTGGAGCGTGTACTCAAAATACATCGCGATAATGATGTGGGGAAAATAATCGTCACCGACGGTGTTTTCAGTATGGAGGGAGACATCGTCAACTTGCCCAGGCTGGTTGAACTGGCCGAACAGTACCGGGCCAGAGTGTATGTGGATGATGCTCATTCTGTCGGCGTGCTGGGAAAACATGGCCGCGGCACTGCTGAACATTGGGGGCTTGAAGACAAAGTCGACATCTCGATGGGCACTTTTAGCAAATCATTCGCATCTGTGGGTGGCTTTATCGCCTCTGAGGAACCGGTGATCGATTTTGTCAAGCACAACGCCCGATCACTCATCTTCACAGCAAGCCCGCCGCCTGCTTCTGTCGCCACTGTTCTCGCGTGCCTGGACATTCTGGAATCAGAGCCGGAAAGACTGGATTTACTCTGGAAAAATACACGTAAAATGTTGAACGGATATAAAAGTCTCGGTTTCGATACAGGATACAGCGCCTCACCGATTATCCCCATTAAAATCGGCACGGACGAAGACTGTTTTGGATTCTGGCGACTTCTGTTCGATCACGGCATCTTCGCCAATCCCGCCATCAGTCCGGCCGTTCCGCCGGGAGAAGCCATCATCCGGACAAGCTATATGGCCACCCATACCGACGAAGAACTGGACAAGGTGCTGGACATCTTCGCATCCATCGGCAAAAAGTTCGGGATTATTTAATCTGAAAAGCAGATCACAAAGAGGCTGTGGAGTGATATGATAGCGCATCCATAGCTCGCAGAGATTATTTATCAGATTCGTTGAGAGTGGAGGTAATAACGTTGTCAAATCCATCCGTTGATGTCATCCCCGTAACGACCAAACGTGACTGGAAGAAGTTTGTCAAATTTCCCTACCGCCATTACCGTCAAAACCCCAATTGGGTTCCGCCATTACTGGCTGACCAGAAAGTCTTGCTCAATCCCAAAAAGCACCCCTTTTACCAACACGCAGAGATTCAGCTCTTTCTTGCCA
>CAZDVF010000017.1:0-17457 GCA_964508725.1 uncultured bacterium
GGTGTGGGAGATTGATCCCTCCATGAGATTAATCATCACCCGAATACGGAAATCATTAAACAGTTGCTTCATAAAGACTTGTTGGGTAGCATCCATCGGTTTGGACTTTAGCGGCTTTGCCGGGCGGCTTTTTTTTTGCACTTGGTCTTCTGGAAGCTGGATGATGAGTCGTGCGGTCGGCCCTTCAATGAAATCGAACGTGATGGATTTGTCATCGTTTGTCGATCGGCGGGATGACGTGGTGAACTGATTCGACGATTTGCTTGATTGGCTGCCCAGTTCAGGGCGGGCGTGGAGTCTACCGATGTCATCGAACGCGTAGATGACGCGGGTGCCGGATGAACCATCCTCTTTGCGAACGCGCTTTGCAGAAACCAGCCATACGCCTTCACCCAGTTGAGATGCCCTGGTCCGATACTTTTCAAGATCCAACGGATTGACTGTGTCAATGTCCACCTGATCACCTCCGGTGGATTCCACCAAACCATCGGCCATGTTGCGCACCACCTCTTCCATGGCACGGCTGACATACGTGGTTTCCATGATGAGACCGCTGCCATTCTTTCTGACGGCGATGGTCATGGTGGTGTCAATGCAGCCAATGAGTAGGCACAGGGTGGTCAATCCAATCGTCAACAAAGTACATCTCCGCATCGTATCTTCTCCCGATTGAAATCAGAGGACTTGATACAGTCCCGTTTGTCAGCCGATTTTCTCAAACCGTCATGATTGTATATGATGAGGGGACTGATCATTCTAAGAAATTAACCATCCAAATTCAAGCGAAAAATGAAGTGGCAACTGAAAGTGGCAAGGCGGGCCGGTTGGTCCAGCCTTGCGAGAGGGTTATGTGAATGGATGGAGAGGATTGCCGGATTCCCGTTTGTGGGCGACCTGTTTGGTCGCTTGATTGATCTTCAAACCACTGGCTCTGCCAGTGGTTCTCGATCCTAAACTGGTCAGCACTGACGTGCCTACTTTAAATCCACCGCTACGCGGTGAATTTAAAGCCACCCGCTTTGCGGGTGGTCGTTTACTCCGTTGTGATCATTCGTAAGTGACGCTGCTTCTGTTGTTTACAGGGTGTCTGTTTCTACCGCAAATCCCTGCTTTGCTTCTGGATATGTTTGGAAGGGATGAAGCAGTGCGTGTTGCCCGGCCAATGTTGTCAGTGCTGCACCGCTTCTCCCCTCAACCGTTTAAGGTTGATGGTTGAGATGATGATTTTGTTTTTGATTGGAAAACAGAGTCAGATAGCTTTTCAGAAAAGCGTCCAGAGAGGCGTCGCAGACTTTACCCAGCATTCTGTCGATTTCCTTTTTGTTGTCATAGAGCAGATATGTGGGTGTTCCTGTGATGTGCAGTTGATGCATGAGATCACGGCTATCCGAAGCGTCCAGAATGCAGATCTTCACATATTTCTGGACATTCCTGGCAAGTTTTTGAAGGATCTGGAGCTGTTCATTGTAGGCGTCTCCCCGATAGAGGCAAGCCAGAAGGATGAGTCTGTCTGAGTCATCCAGTTCTGTGAATAGTGTACGATCCGTCACTTCAGTGATCTGTTTTGAGTTAAAGCGGGGATGCTGTGATGAAGTGTGCATGGTTCTCCCCTGACATGATTTTAAAATAACTAAGAGGAAAAATATTCAAATGGTGTGCCAATCTCACCCGGGATTCAAGAATAATCAATGAAGGCGTGCATCAGGACGATTTGAGGTGAAATTGAAGGCGCATTGAGTATAAAATGCGTTGGTTTGCAGCGAATTTGGGGATCCTAGTTGCCGTGGAGAGGACCATTTTCCCTGTCAAGTAGGGAGGTTTTCACCGCGAAGCAAGAATACGGTGGAAACAGCTCCGTTCACCTGTGTGACAGGCCGGACCAGTCTGGCGGATGCGTAAAACCGGAGCGCCCTGATCGCAGCCCACCAAAATCTTCTCAACCCGCTGGACGTGTCCCGAGGTTTCGACTTTCATCCACAGGGTCTGGCGCGAACGGCTTCAGTAGGTGGCGAACAACTGAATATGTGCTATAATGTGCTATTAATTGTTACAATATTTATGCAATAAAGTGATACATCAAATCATATGCGGTGTTGCGGATAGATTTTTCTTTTAAGGTGAAAAAAATCTTGCTTATTTCTTCATTTTATTGTAAATTTCTATTTAAATTTCAGTTGAGAGGGTGTGGGCCATGCTAAACAGCAGGGTCTTGGTGCTGAATCAAAATTATGAGCCAATGTCAGTGTGCAGCGCGCGGCGGGCAATTGGCTTGCTCTTTCTTGAAAAAGCGGAGATGATTGAGAGAAATCACGAGATTGTCCATTCTGTCAGTCAGGCTATTCCGCTGCCCAGCATCGTTCGGCTCAGCAGGCTTGTGCATGTTCCCAGAAAACGCATTCTACTCAATCGCAGGAATATTATCAAGAGGGACAACCATCGCTGTCAATATTGTGGCTCTATGGACGGTCCCGTCACAGTGGATCATATCATTCCCCGTGATCGGGGGGGGTGTGATACGTGGGAGAATCTGGCCTGTGCTTGTGTGGAATGCAATTCGAAAAAACGGAATCGGACTCCACGCGAAGCAGGTATGAAACTCCTAAAACAACCACGGAAACCGGGATATCTCTTTTTTATCCAGCATTTGGTGGGTATTCCCGATGAGCGGTGGAAGCCCTATCTGTTTATTTCATAGCAGAATCGGAAAAAGGAGACAATGAAGAAGCGGATACTCAGCGGTATGCGGCCAACCGGAAGACTCCATTTGGGCAACTTTGTAGGCGCACTCGAAAACTGGATTACACTTCAAGACACTTACGAAAGCTTTCACTTCATTGCCGACTGGCATATGCTGACTACGGATTTAACCCATACTTCCGAGATCACCGAAAACAGTGTCCAGGTTGTTATTGACTGGCTGAGTGCCGGTCTCGATCCGGTCAAGAGTCCGTTTTTTATTCAGTCACAGGTCAAGGAGCATGCTGAACTGCACCTGCTTTTTTCGATGCTGGTGACAGTGCCGCGCCTGCAACGGAATCCGACTGTTAAAGAACAGGCCAGAGACCTGGGCCTTGATACCAATATGTCATACGGCCACCTGGGTTATCCGGTCCTCCAGGCGGCTGACATTCTCCTCTACAAAGCCAATGCCGTACCGGTTGGTGAAGACCAGGCACCACATGTCGAGATCACACGGGAAATTGCCCGGCGGTTCAACACGCTCTATGGAGATGTTTTCCCAGAACCTGAGACGCTGTTGACCCATTTTCCGCGGCTTCCCGGGCTGGATGGCCGCAAGATGAGCAAATCACTGGGGAATACCATAGGGCTGTCTGATGCGCCGGAGGAGATCCACGAAAAAGTCATGGCAGCTTACACAGATCCGCAAAAAATTCGATTGTCTGATCCCGGTAATCCCGACGGATGTGTCGTCTTCGCCTATCACAAGCTCTTTCATCCTGATGATGTCGATACAACAGACAAAGAGTGCCGCGGCGGCAAGCTGGGGTGTGTGGCGCATAAAAAGGCTCTGGCCAAAATGATCGCTGACCGGTTTGCGCCCTTCCGCGAAAAGCGCGCCTATTATGAATCCCATCGCAACGAGGTCGAAGAAATCATCGACGACGGGAACAGCCGGGCCCGCAGGGTGGCCCAGGCAACCATGGCGAATGTCCGGGAGGCCATGCAATTGGGGTAACAATCGTCGAAGAGCTGAAACAGCAGAAAGAAGGGTATCAGATCCGGCTTTCCAATTTCGAGGGACCGCTTGACCTTTTACTCTATCTGATTCGGAAGAATGAGATTGATATTTACGATATTCCCATTGCCGAGATCACCAAACAGTATCTGGGAACCATCGACGTCATGCGTGAGCTGGATCTGGAAGTGGCCGGAGAATTTATTTTGATGGCGGCCACCCTCATTCGGATCAAGGTCCAAATGTTGCTTCCCCGGGATCCTAGTGCAGAGGAGGAAGAAGAAGATCCTCGGGATGAGTTGGTCAATCAGTTGCTGGAATACAGGCGATACAAGGAAGTGTCGGAAACAATGTCGGATTTGGAAGAGCGGCAAAGGCGTCTCTTCCCGCATCTTGATTTTTCGTGGAGCAAGTCTTACACACAGGACGACTTGGAAGATGGCGATGAACCGTCGGCCGGCGATGTTTCTCTGTTCGACCTCTTGACTGTCTTCAAGACCGTGCTGGAGAATATGCCCAAAATTGACAGTCATCATGTCGACACGATCGGTGTGACCATTGAAGATCAGATCAATTACCTTGTCGGCCGCTTGTCGGATCAGGAGCGATTGGCCTTTACAGATCTTATGCTGGAATTGCGTGACCGGGTGACGGTGATCATGACATTCATGGCCATGCTTGAACTACTGCGAACCCGTCGTATTATAGTCCAGCAGGCGACGCTTTTTGGCGAGATCTGGATTTTGGGACGTTAGGGAGGGTATCGTCGTTGCAGGATGACCAATTAAAGCAGGTTGTGGAAGCGCTGATTTTTGCATCTGACATACCGATTACGATCAATCAGTTGAAAGGATTTATCGAAGAAGCGACAGCATCCGAAATTAAAAAGGCTGTTAATTCTCTCAACCTGGAATACAACAAGACCGGACGCGCCATCACCATTATCTCAGTCGCTGGTGGATTTCAGATGGTCACGCGTGAGGCCTATACCCAATGGATTCGCAAACTGTTTATCAAGCGGCGGAAGAGCCGGCTTTCTCAGGCCGCACTTGAAACACTGTCTGTCATTGCATTTAAGCAACCGGTTTCGAAAAGCGAGATTGAGGCCATTCGTGGTGTCGGATGTGACGGTGTTGTCAAAACGCTTCTCGAGCGGAAACTGATCACCATCACAGGTCGCTCAGACGGACCGGGCCGACCGCTTATCTATGCTTCGACCAAGGAGTTTTTACGGTATTTTGGTATCAATGATGTTTCAGATCTGCCCAAGCCACGGGAGATCGAAGAATTGATGAAGGAGGAAGGCGATCTCCCGGAGGTTGCAGCTGAATAAGTTTCTGGCTTTTTGTGGTGTGGCATCCCGGCGAAAAGCCAATCTGCCCATTTTGGAAGGACGAGTGGCCATCAACGGGGAGATGGTTACAACTCTGGGCAAGACGGTTGATCCTGAACACGATACGGTCCTTCTTGACGGAAGGCCGGTGGTCGGGCCTCAACGACTCCGATACATTTTAATGAACAAACCAGCCGGTGTGATCACGTCAGCAGTGGACGGCCGGGGGCGGCGAACCGTACTCGATCTTGTCCCGTCGTCAGACCGTATTTTCCCTGTCGGCCGTCTCGACCTTGATACTGAAGGTGTGTTGCTTCTCACCAATGATGGTGAGCTGGCGTACCGTTTGGCGCATCCCAAATTTGAGGTGGACAAGATTTATCGAGCCTGGGTAGAAGGTGATGTGACGGCGCAAGACCTTGATCATCTTGCAGAGGGCGTTCAACTCACAGGTGATGTTTGCGTGAGCGGTGAAGCAAAAGTGTTGTCTCGACAACCGGGCCAGACGCTGGTAGAGATCCGACTGCATGAGGGCAAGAAGCGGCAAATCAAGCGGATGATGAAAGCTGTGGGACATCCGGTCATCCATCTGGAACGAACCAATTTTGCCGGTTTAACCGTTCCCGATCTCAAATCGGGAACATGGCGTGAATTGACTCCGGATGAAGTCCAGCAGCTCTATCGGCTTGTCGGACTAGATCCTGATGACAAAGTGACAGGCGGGATGGGTTGAACCAGACCAATGGCTATCACATTGTCACCATTGACGGACCTGCGGCATCGGGTAAAAGTACGACGGCACGGCTTGTGGCCAAAGAATTGGGATGGCTCTATCTGGATACTGGCGCCATGTACCGGGCCCTGACAGTCAAAGTGCTTAAGCAAGGAATCCCGTTGCACGATGCAGAAGCCATCGGACAGCTTGCTGAAACCACTGATGTCCAGTTAATCCCTGTAACAGGAGGAACACAGGTTTTCGTTGATGGCGCTGATGTGACCGAACTCATCCGAGCACCCGATGTGGATCACGCTGTCGGGCCTGTTTGTGAAGTCGGCCGCGTACGCCAGATTATGGTGCGACTTCAGCGTCAGATTGCCCATCAGGATCATGTTGTCGCCGAAGGACGGGATATGGGCACCGTTGTTTTTCCCGAAGCAGACTTGAAATTTTATATGACTGCATCCGTTGATGCGCGAGCGCACCGACGGCTGAAAGAGATGGCCCAACGCGGTATTCAGGTCACACTGAATGAAATCCGTGAGGAGATCATCAAACGTGATGAAAGAGACAGCAATCGCTCCAATAGTCCTTTAAAACAGGCCGACGATGCGATTGTGATCGATACATCAACACTTGAGATTGCACAACAGGTTGCGATCATCATACACAGCGTACGAGAAAAGATCGAGAGGACAAAGCAAGAGAAGGAATCATCGGTATGAAAGTCACCATCGAGACAAAGGCGCGGCCTTGTCCTGGTGTTGAACGGGCTATCGTCCTGGCCGAAGAGGTTTTACGGCGGGGCGATGTTCTTTACGCTGCGGGTGAATTGATTCACAATAAAAGGGAAATCCAGCGGCTTATGGAAATGGGCCTGCGGCATATTACGATTGATGCGTTTAACGACTCGTCGATGCAGCAGGACTTTATAGACGCCTATTTTCTCATGCGAACCCACGGTGAACCGGATGACTTAATCGATGTGGTCCGCAACAGTCAGATGCGGATTGTTGACGCCACCTGCTCCATTGTGCGCCATTCACAGGATCTGGTGGATCAGCACGTGCGAGAAGGATTCGGTATTGTCATCGCCGGAAGCAAGACCCATCCCGAAGTCAGGGGATTGTTAACGCGGGCCAAAGGGTGCGGTGTTATTGTCTCGTCAAAGGCTGAGGCAGAACAGCAGGAACTGGATAGTCGAACGCTGCTTCTGGCGCAAACGACCATTGATCCAGAATTGTTTACTGAAATCCGCCGGATTCTCAAGCTCAAACAGCCGGAACTGAAGATTGTTGACACTACTTGCCGTTTTCTGCAGAAACGTCAGCGTGATCTGGCCGCTCTCGGATCCGGGTATGATGTGGTGATCATCGTCGGAGGACAAAATTCCTCCAATTGCCGTCTGTTACACAACACGGCATTGGATGTCAACGCCCGGTCTTACCATATTGAGCATCCGGATGAAGTGGATCTGAAATGGTTCACTAACAATGAGAAAGTGGCCATCTCCGGCGGTGCGTCCACTCCGCGGTGGCAGCTTGAAGAAATGAAAAGTTTTTTAAACACCCATCAAAACGAAGAAAACCCGAAAGGGTTAAAAAATAGAAAAGGAGGAACATTTTTATGGTGGAAGCGGAAAAACCACAAAACAACTTGACGGATTCAGAGAATCCGACACACCACGAAGAAGGAGGTGATGCGAAGCAGTCCCGGCCTGAGACAGAGCTGGATCAGGACCAGAAGAAACCGACTCAGCAACCGACACCGTTCCAGGATGAAGAAAATGAATATTCCGATGAGGAATACCAACGCTATGTCGATCTCTATGATCGGACGCTTACTGATATCAAGCAAGGCCAAATCGTCCAGGGGCGAGTCTTGGCTATCGGCGAGCAGTACGTGCTGGTGGATATCGGTTTCAAATCAGAAGGAACGATTGATATTGAAGAATTTGGCGATCCGCCTGAGGTCAAGATTGGAGATAAAATAGAGGTCTATCTTGAAGCGATCGAAGATGCGGACGGCCAATTAATCCTTTCAAAAAAGAAGGCTGCCTTCATGCGGCTGTGGGATCATGTCGTCGATATATATAATGAGGGCGGCACCATTGATGGCAAGTGTGTCAGGCGCATCAAGGGCGGTATTGTTGTCGACCTGATGGGCGTAGATGCCTTTCTCCCCGGATCGCAGATTGATGTCAAACCCATTCGTGATTTTGACGCCCTTATCGGTCAGACCTTTACATTCCGAATTGTCAAGGTCAACAAGCTCAGGAAAAACATCGTTGTATCCCGCCGCGCTCTTCTTGAGGAGAGCATGAAGGAGCAGCGTGTGAAGATTTTGGATGAGCTGGAGAAGGGACGCGTTTATGAAGGAATGGTGAAAAATATCACCGATTTTGGTGTTTTTGTTGACCTGGGCGGTGTGGATGGCTTGCTCCACATCAATGATTTGTCGTGGGGACGCATCAGGCACCCATCGGAAGTGGTCAAGCTTGATGCAACCATCAAGGTTGTGGTTCTGGATTTTAATGACGCCAAAGACCGGATCTCGCTTGGATACAAACAACTCCAGCCGCATCCCTGGGATAATATCGAGACCAAATATCCTGAAGGCTCAGTCGTTGAGGGTAAAGTTGTTTCGATTACTGATTACGGCGCTTTCGTCGAGCTTGAGCGAGGCGTGGAAGGTCTGGTTCACGTTTCAGAAATGTCGTGGACGCGTCATGGCATTCATCCCTCCAAGGTGGTGAGTGTTGGCGAAAAAATAAACGTCAAGATCCTCGATGTGGACAAGGATAAAAAGCGCATCTCTCTGGGTTTGAAACAACTCACGGCCGATCCATGGGACAACATTGAGGAAAGGTACCCGGTTGGTTCAAAAATCACAGGTCGTGTGCGCAACATGACAAATTTTGGCGCGTTCGTCGAAATCGAAGATGGAATTGACGGTTTGATCCATATTTCCGATCTCTCATGGACAAGGAAGATCAAGCACCCCAGCGAAATTCTCAAGAAGAGTGAAGAAGTTGAAGTCGCCATCCTCGATGTCAACAGGAAGGATCGTCGTATTTCTTTGGGGTACAAACAACTAACAGACGATCCCTGGCCTGCTTTTGAAGAGGCCTACAAGGTTGATACGGTGACAACGGCCAAAGTTGTCCGTTTTGTCGATAAGGGCATGGTGGTCGAGCTTCCTCTTGGACTGGAGGGATTTGTTCCCCTTTCACAGCTTCCTGAATCGAGTATTGGCAAGGTTTCCCAAACACTGAAAGTCGATGATGATATCGATCTATGTGTCATCGAGTTCGACCGTGATAATAAACGCATTGTCCTGTCGCGCAAGAAGATCGTCGGCTCTGATGAAAAGCAGAAAGGTGAGGCTGAGAAAGACGATGTCAAGTCCTACATGGAGAACCAGGAAGGCGCCCCGACTCTTGAAGAGATGGCCGGACTGAAAGACGAAGAGGCACAGACGGAAGAACCGAAAGAGAAGAAGAAAAAGAAGAAGTCCAAAGCAGACAAAGAGTTAAAAGCCGAGGCTCCATCCGAACCCGAAACACCGGTTGAAGAAGAGATCAAGGCTGGAATGGAAGCTTCTTCAGAGTCTGAAACTCCGGTTGAAAAGAAACCAAAGACGAAGACTGATGCCAAGAAGCAGAAGTCTAAAAAGTCCAATGTCCAATCTGAAGATTCAGCAGATGCCGAACCGGCTGCAGCATTCGAAGATTTGGCTGAGCCTGAGCCTGAGGCTGATGATTCACCCCAGTCTGAAGAGTCCAATAAATCTTAACATCAGTTCATTCATTTTTTTGTATCATTTCCCGGGGCTGTCAGGAGACAGAACAATCACTGTCATCCGTCAGCCCCTTTTTCGAGTCAAATCATGCCATCTGTTTGTTTGAAAACATTTGGATGCAAGCTGAACCAGGCTGAGACGGGGATGATTTCCCTGCAATTTCAGGAACGGGGTTACCGCATTGTCCCCTCCACCGAGACTTCTTGTGATGTCATGGTTGTCAATACGTGCACGGTCACCGGCCGCAGCGATGCCAAGTGCAGGCGCGTGATCCGGCATGCGTTGCGTGAGAATCCAAACGTCACGATTGTGGTGACAGGATGTATGGCCCAGGTCGATGCAGACACTGTGTCGAAACTTGCCGGCGTGGATTACGTGCTGGGTGTGGATGAGAAACATCGCATTTTCGATTTTTTCCACAGTCCCGGAAAACGTGCTGTTCCTCTGATTTCTGTATCGCCTGTCACCGGACTCAAGCAGGCCCGTAGTCAAGCAAGTGACAATCCGACACGCACACGGGCATATCTCAAAATTCAGGATGGATGCAGTAACCGGTGCGCGTACTGCATTGTTCCTATTGCCCGCGGTCCCAGCCGTAGTGTTCCGATGTCTAATGTGCTGAAACAGGCAGAGCAACTTGTCCGCGATGGATACAAGGAAATCGTTCTCACCGGTGTCCACATCGGGATGTATGGGAAGGAGAAAGATGGACGATCCGCTCTGCCCGAACTTCTTCGGCAGCTCATACCTGTTATTCCTGATGGACGCATCCGTCTCAGCTCGCTGGATCCTGAAGATCTCACAGATGAACTCATCGAGACCATCGCTGAAACGGATCGGGTCTGCCGCCATTTTCACATCCCCTTGCAGAGCGGATCGGACGCGATGTTAACGGTCATGGACCGCATGACCACTATCCAGGCATTCCGAAGTAAAATCGACGTTCTGGTGCGCACATTCGGTCAAATCGGTTTGGGCACTGATGTGATTGTCGGATTTCCCGGTGAGAGCGACATCCATTTTCGGGAAACAGAACAACTCATCCATGAACTGCCGTTCTCGTATCTGCATGTGTTTCCCTATTCGATCCGGCCTGGAACCCAGGCGGCCGCCATGTCCGGTCACTTGCCGTCTCGTGTCCGTGTCATGCGCGCGAGGTGTCTTCGCGAACTAGGTCACCAAAAACACAACATATTTTTCCGCGCGTGGCTGGGGCGCGAGGTCAATGTCTTGGTTGAAAACGTACGTAAAGACGGGTGCGCCGAAGGGCTTACCTCTGAATATCTCCGTGTTGTCATCCCCAAAGCCTTTGGAGAACCGAATCGGTTTGTCCGTACAGTTATCACGTCCCTCGATGATGAGCACATTATCGGTCAGATATGTGATGCCACACAGTCCACCTGATCGCATTCCCAAGCTTTAATTATTTTCCACAAGATGATGTAATCGTTCCAATGATCTGTGTCATGGATATGTTTTCAGTCCGCTGTGATCTATCCCTGAGAATATATCCCATATCCATGCAAGATGCTGCCAGCCTCGTTCCCACGGAATTGATGCGAGATCGTCTGCTGATATAAGTTATTAAGAGGGATCTTGTTTGTCGTCTGATCGTGTGGCAATGTCTCGCGTGAGGATAATTCCCCCAATGATGACACCGAAATAGGTGGTGAAAAAACGCCACAAGACTGAAAATACGGAGACGAGATGGCTCGGGATGACCAGCGACATGAGTGCGGCAGTGCTTGTTTCCGCCAGGAAGCTGGCTCCGGGAGTTGGACAAAAATAGATGAGAAAGATGAGGAGGATTTGCAAAGAGACAACCTGAAGAAAGTCGGGAGACAAACCCATGCCCCGCATGACAACGTATGCGATCAGGCATTTGTTGAAGTAGAGCACGGCCGTCATCCAAATATTGTGAAAGAGCACCGATTTTTCGTGACGCCAGAAGTACGTGACGTGCGATTGGTAACTCTCGACAAATTTGTGCACTTTCTCTCTCTGGCGTTCGAGGGCCTGCGCCCGGTGTGTCCAGCGCGCGCCAATACGGGTGAGAAGGCTTTCGATCAAGTTTCCGACAATTTTGGGTTTGAAGAGGAAGATCAGAAAAACTGTGGTGACAATGTAAAAAATGATGGAGCTGAATGTCAAAATGAACTGAAATTTAAAATCGCTGAAGCTTCTGGACATCCATCTGAGAACGAAGAGTCCGGCGATGGAAAGAAATCCCAGAGTTGCCACAAAATTCATGATGCTGACAGATACGGCGCCGGGGACATTGACACCAGCCCGATTGAGCATGTAGATTTGAGCGACGCCACCGCCTGTCTGAAAGGGTGTCACCGCAGCCAGGAAGACATTGGAAAGATTGGCTTTAAATGCGGCCAAGAAAGCGTGTCTTTCTGAGAATGGACCCATCTTTCGGATGAAAATATAGATGCGTCCGGTGCCGGAGACAAAATCGACACCGATGAGTAGAATCGCGGCAGCAAAATAGGAAAGGTGAAATGAACCGAGTGCGTGGAGCGTTTCACGCGTGCCTGTCAGGTAAAAGATGACGATAAAACCTGCCAGTGTGAGGAGGAAGAAGATCTTCAGGCCGTTCCGGATGGTCTTTTTCGATATAGGAGTAGGCATATTGCTTTATCGCGGAGGCCTGTGTTAGAGACCGCTCCTGGCTGACCAGATGTCGCGGACGACTTCTGTGAGCGGTTTTTCAGAATTGGCCCTGAGACTGATGAAACAGTTGTCACAGGTGTTTGACAGGGCGAACTGGTTTTTCAGCTCCTTGGGTGTTGTAAAAGTTATGTCCTTGTGCATGGCGCACGGGCAGACACGGCCGTCCGGATTGACCACCAGCGACCGGATGCCGGCTTTGCATCCATCAGCTTTAGCGCCGTTCTCAAAAAATTGGTAATACCGGTTCAACACATTTTCAGATGAGAAAATGCTGGCGCCATTCCGTTTTTCTTCAATGAGTTTATCAATGACAGCCCGGAATGCCGCTAGGTCTTCCTTTGAAGTTATAAGCAGATTGCGGTCGCCTGTTCGCCCTGCAGTATACATGCTGAAATTGAGTTTGGCGCCCCACCTCTGAACGACCTTGAGATTATCGAGCACGTATGGGTAATTCTCTCTCGTCACCGCTGTAATCATGGTGACGTCGTTGTTTCCTTTCGCCATGATCTTGGGAATCAACGCATCCAGATGATCGAACAGACCGGGAACACGACGGTTTTCGTCATGCCGCTGATCCGGAAAATCAAGAGAGATAGAAAATTGATCCACGCCCGCTTCTTTGAGAGCGTCGTATTTCTCCTCTGTTAACAGAGATGCATTTGTCACAAAGACGATGTATGGCAAATGTCCCGGATTTTTAAAAATTCGAACAATATCGAGAATATCCTTCCGGAGCAGTGGTTCACCGCCTGAAATTTGAACAACCAGGGGACGGATGGCTTTGTAAATTTGGTAGTAGTCTTCAGGCGAGGCTTGCACTTCATTCTTGATCAGTTCGCCCTTGTCGCAATGTTTGCAGTTGGCTGTGCAATTGTGTGTCACTTCGATGGAGATGGCCCAGGGTTTCTGTGCGATGGTATTCCAGATCCAGCGGAGAGCGCCTTCAAAAACATTGATTCGCCTCTGTGTCATTCTTGTTTCCTCTGATCTTTATCACCGTTGATGTCGGTATCTAAAATGAGTTAAAAGCTACGAAATTCCATTTTCAAAGTCAAGGTGGCAGTGAAAAAAGTCCCGGACGGCTATAATAATTCCCCACTTGATGCGACAGGCTCTCATTTGTAACAAACCTCCAAATTATCGTCATCATGATCTTTTTCTACGAATTGTAGACATGCTGGGCTGTGAGGAAAATATGCTTAATTCCTAATGCATTGTAATTTAAGAGTTTGATGTCCCAATCGGTAGCATTTTAACTCATTCTTTAAAATGATCAGTTCAACATATATCTTGACGAAAACACGTAATGTTTTTCGATTTTGATTTAATCAGTGGTATATAAATTGCATAGTGGGTGAACATCTGTTTGTTTTGACATGTGTTGACATACTCTAATCAAGACAGGAGGTCACTATGCATCAGCCTGAAGAGGATGTCCTCATTCTCATGGCCGATGATGACGAAGAAGATCGCATGTTGGCGAAAGAGGCGCTTGAAGAGGCACGGTTGTACAATCCACTGGAATTCGTTGAGAACGGTGAGGAACTGTTGGATTACCTGCACTATCGCGGTCAGTTTGAAGATCGCGATGGCCCACTCCCCGGACTCATTCTTCTTGATCTCAATATGCCGAAGAAAGACGGGCGTGAGGCTTTGGAGGAGATCAAGGCCGACGCCGAACTGCGAAAGATACCCATCGTGGTCTTGACCACATCGAAGACCGAAGAGGATGTCCTGCGGACGTATAACCTGGGGGTGAACTCGTTTATCACCAAGCCGGTCACATTTGAAGGTCTTGTCAATGTGATGAAAGTGCTGGCTGAGTACTGGTTTAAAATTGTCAGGCTCCCTGCCGATGATGGTTTAGATTTTGAGTCGTGATGCAATGTATCAGATGTGGACATTCCGGCTGCCGCAATATCGAGTTTTGACTGATCTGATCCGGTCTTTATTTATCCTTGCCGTCGTGCTGATGACTTTCTCATCATTGCCAGCAAGGGGGGAGGGTCGAACAACCCTGATTCTGACATTTCTTCCAGACAGCCAAAGCCATTCCGATCATCTCTCTACAATCTCGAATGATGACATGCATCGCCAAGAGGGCATGCCGCCCATACCAAGCGGTGTCACATTGCGGATTCCTGATTATATCCCATGGCTTTTGGGCGGACTTGTTTTCATTTTCATATGTCTGTCCACGCTCCTGTTTATCAAACTTAAAAGGATCAAAAAGCGGAACACACTCCTTGAGCGCCAGTCCGCGACTTATACCGGGAGGCTCAAAGCTTTGAGCCAGGAGGCTCATCGTCAGGCAACACAGGCTGCCATGGTGAACGAAGTGTCGCGCCGGTTGACCAGTGAACTGGATTTGGGGCCGCTCCTATCCGAGATTGTCACAGTGATTCGTGATGCGTTCGATTATTATGGCGTGCTTCTCTTTTTGATTGATGATGAATCGGGCCGGTTAAAAATGGAATCGGTAGCGGGTCGGTTCAGTCAGCATGTGGCCGGGCCTTTTTTGATTCCTGTCGGCAAAGGACTCATCGGTCGGACTGCAGAAACACGAACAACACAGCTTTCAGACGATGTGAGTCAAAATCCACATTATTTCCGTAAATCGACAGAAGACACACGTTCGGAGCTGGCGGTGCCTATCCGGAATGGTCAGCAGGTGATCGGCGTTCTCGATATTCAGAGCGACCATCTCAAGGCATTTAACTCTTCCGACGTCGACGCGCTTGAGACGCTCTCAGTTCAAATCGGTTCGGCCATCACCAATGCCCGTCTGTACAGCCAGGCCAGAAAAGAGATTACCCACCGCAAAGAGACGGATCTCCATCTGCGGCGTATCGTGTCGGAGCTTGGCCGCTCCAATGAAGAACTGGAACGGTTTGCCTATATCACATCCCACGATCTGCAAGAGCCTCTTCGCAAGATTAGCAATTTCGGGGACCTTCTTGAAGCGCGATGCGGTGATTCGCTGACAGAACAGGGCGCTGATTACCTTCATCGCATGCAGGATGCGGCCAAGCGGATGAACAGCCTCATCCAGGCTCTGCTGGATTATTCACGCGTGACATCAAAAGCTCAGCCGTTTTCTGAGGTGGATCTGGGTGAAGTGGTCCAGGATGTCCTTTCTGATCTCGAGGTCAGTATCAAGGAGACCGGCGCGCAGATTGATATTGACCTCCATGAAATCATCGAGGCCGATCCCATTCAGATGCGGCAGCTCATGCAAAATCTCATCGGCAACGCTATTAAATATCACCAGTCTGGGATCGCGCCGCACGTCACTGTCCGGTCACAACGCCGAACCGGAGACGATCAATCGAATGACGCATTGTGTGAAATCACGTTTCAAGATAACGGCATTGGTATTGATCCCCAGGATCAAGATCGTATTTTCGGCATCTTTCAAAGACTGCATAACAAGGATGAGTATGAAGGATCTGGTGTGGGGCTTTCCATTTGTAAAAAGATTGTCGAGCGCCACGGAGGAGAGATTCGTATCGAGAGCAAGGCGGGTGAAGGCGCGACATTTATGGTAATCCTTCCCTGTTCGCACAATACGCCCTGACATTCACATTCCAGCACGCGGCAATTGAGAATAAATCAGGATGTTCTAAGATGACTCTATTTTTCAGATTCAGACAGTGTGTGCTCTTCAGTCTGCTTCTTCTATTTTTAAGTATGCGGTTGAACGCCCATGATCAGCCTCTCAGGTTCCGTCGTTATTCGATTGAAGAAGGTCTTTCTCAAAGTGTCGTCCTGTGCGCTCTGCAGGATCAGCAGGGCTTTCTCTGGTTCGGAACACAGGATGGATTGGACCGGTTCGATGGATATACGTTTAAAACATTCAAACATGATCCGGAAGATTCACTCTCACTTTCTAACAATATGATATTATCTCTCTGTGAGGATCATGATGGTTACATCTGGTTAGGCACCGATGGCGGCGGTTTGTGCCGATACGATCCCCGATTTGAAAAGTTCATTCGGTATCCATGCGATGCTGGAGATTCGCTCAGTCTCACCAATCCCTCAGTCAATGCCATTATGGAGGATCAGTCGGGATTGATATGGGTGGGTACAGAAAAAGGTGGTTTTTGTAATTTGGATCGCGCCCGGGAAAGATTCACGTATTACAAACTGCCTTCCGGTTCAGCCGCAGTGACCGCGATTGTTGAAGGAAGGGATGGCTCACTGTGGATTGGCACTTCGGACGGTCTGCTCCATAAGGATCAAAACAGCGGTGAAATAAACCTTCTGCCGGATTTTATGGGCATGAGGGTGAACATGCTGTTCATCGATCATTCCGGAAAGCTTTGGATCGCTACGCAGAAAAACGGGCTGTACTGTTATGATCCCGAGAATCAGAGAATCATGCATCATTACCGTTATGATCCTGCAGATCCATCCAGCTTGAGCAACGATCGTGTTCTTGCAGTCTTTGAAGACAGCCAGGGCCTGCTTTGGGTAGGCACAGAAAAAGGTCTGAATATCTGGGATGAGGAAGAAAACAGTTTTGTCAAATTTTATCACAATCCAGTCAATCGTTACAGTCTCAGCGTTGACCAAATCAGCACGATTCTCGAAGATCATTCTGGCGTTCTGTGGTTTGGAACCTTTGAGGGAGGATTAAACGCCTATGATCGGGGAAGTCAGCAGTTCACACATTTTCGGCGTGATCCCTCCGATCCATGGAGTCTGAGTTTCAACGGCATCAAGGCGCTTTTTGAAGGCCGGGATGGCATGCTCTGGGTTGGGACAATACAAGGTCTGAATCAATATGATCCGAGAACAGGTCATTTTACTGTTTATCGGCATGATCCTTCAGATCCGAACAGTTTGAGCCATGACCGGATTTTATCTGTCCATGAAGATCGGGACGGGTCTATCTGGGTGGGTTTGCATACAGGCGGTCTCTGCCGCCTGGACCGCCGGACCGGGAAGTTCATCCGTTATCAACACAACGCATCAGATCCGAACAGTTTGAGCCATAATCAAATATGGGCCATACACGAAGATCGGCGGGGGAATCTGTGGATCGGTACGTTTGGTGGCGGTCTGGATCGCTTTGATAGAAAGACAGGCCGATTCATTCATCATCGCCACGATCCGGATGATCCTTTCAGTTTGGGTCACGAACAGGTGAGCACGCTCTACGAAGACCGTTCGGGCAACCTTTGGATCGGTACGTTTGGCGGAGTATTGAGCCGTTTTGATTAT
>CAZDVF010000018.1:0-15898 GCA_964508725.1 uncultured bacterium
GAATGTGGATTCCCATTGCAGTGAAACCTGTCCGCTCTGACGAAGAAAAATGCCGGCGTCGAGATTGGTGCATGTCTCCGGTGTCAGAAAGGGGTTGCCCTTGGTGAACTGATCCTCCGGCCAATAGAGGTCGTTAAAGCTGGGGACGCGATACGATTGTCCAGCGTTAAACTTGAACGCTATCATGCGGTTTTCGCCTGTTGTGATCATCATGCCAATTTTTGGACAGAACCGATTTCCGATGTCTGAAACATCAGTCAAGCTGACGGCCGGAATCAGTTGCCAGCGGATGGATTGATCCCCCATGAGAAAGGACTTCTGGATCTCCGTTTGAAAAGAGAGATTTGTTGTCTCTCGCGATTTACTTGAGAAACGGGTGCTTTCCAGTTTGTCACGGCGATATTCTGCAGCAGTTAAGACATGGATGTGTTCAGATATTTTCCACTGTCCTTGCAGTTCCAGATCAGCCGTGGTGTTTTCGTGCAGATCGTCTTCAGGTATCCAGGCATCAGGATTGCGATACCGGTGGTCATATTGATGGAGAGTAGCCTGACCAGAAAGACGAATGCGAGGTGAAATTTGATGCTCTGATTGAAGCGACATGAGCCGGCGTTTTTCATTCCGCCGGGCCAGAGGAGAGGGCCATGATACAGGTCCGATGACACCGCGATCGGTTGTGTTCGAGTGAACCAGAATCCGGGCCAGATGGTTGCGACCGAGAGTGATACGCGATTTGAAAAAGAGATTGGTTCCCGTGTAATCATTATTATTCCGTTTGTGTTCAGCTTGATCCGTTGGCAACTGATAGGTGAAATCACCATCTGATTGAATTCGGCCGACATTGAGAAACGTAGAGACGGGTCCTGTCTGGTGCGAGCCGTATACATTCACGATGCGTGTGCCGAACGATCCGAAGGTAGACCGGGTTCCGTAGAGGAATCCTTTGGGTGGAAGCGATTCCCTTGTCACCATATGAATCACACCGCCGATGGCGTCGGTGCCGACAAGAGCAGAGTGTCCTCCTCTGATGATTTCAATGCGTTCCAGAAATGTTGTGGGGAACATGTTGAGATCAACGCCGCCGCCCAGGACGCTGTTTATGCGCTGGTTGTCGAGCATGACCAGGATCTGATCGGGATTGGATCCTCTGATGGAGGGTGTTTGCGGACCGGCAAAGCTGTCGTAATTGCGAACGTAGAGTCCGGCTGCTGATTCGGTAACCTCGCCGACAGTATTGCCGCAGACTTCCTGCATTTGTTTCCGGGTGATCACTTCAGACGAGACAGTGGATCGGGATTGAAGATGGTCGGTTCGTGTGGCTGTCACCAGGACAGGATCGAGCAGGATAGCCTGCGGTGTGAGCAAGAAATCACGTTTAGTCCGGCCGGAAATATTAAGGTTGCGGCATGTGTCGGACTTGAATCCGACAACCCGGATGGCGACATCGTAAATGCCTTCGGAAATCGGTTCGATGGCGTAATATCCTCCGTCACCCGAGGCTGATCCCAAACCTGTGCCGATGATGATGACATTGGCATCGGGAATAGGTACGCCTGTTTCGCGATTCCGGATCATGCCGGTCAGACGACTGCGATTTGTCGTGTCAATGGATGCTGATAGCGTTGTGGTGAGTGTGAAAATGAAGAAGCAAAGGGTAAATAATCGTGTGAAAATTGAATGGTGAATCATTGAATCCTCCTTGACTTTCCCTCGAAAGCATTGGGGTTTTGATATGGACTGCGGTCTCCTGGCTGACGGCTCAAACCTACTGGCCAGGCCTTCCCATTCCGATTAGACGGAACAGTGGCATTGTCTGGCATTCGTCACCGATCACAGTAGCGGGGCTGTGGCGGACTTACACCGCCTTCCCGCGTCCATATCACGTGATATTCATTTCTGATCCTATCAGATTTATTTATGTTTTGCGAACCTCCTTTCCTCATATCCTGGTGATGGCTCAGTCGTACAGTTCCCACGAAAAGCCGATGCGGTACACTTGTTTTGGCATCCAAAATGGCGATACAAATGTGATGTCTGATCCGAGGATATTGTCCATGGCGAACGAGATTGTTGCGTTCCGGATAACCACGCAGGTCAGTTTGGCATCCAGACAAAATCCGGAGGGCTGCGTTTCCAAGGTCACGGCATCAGATCCGTCCCATCTGTATCGCTGGAACCGGGACCAGAAACGGCATCCGAGAAGAAGTATGGCTACCAGATCATCGTCAAAGAACGCGTGTTGCCATGCAAGATGCCCCGCGCCCCAGAAGGCGGGACGCTCGGAGATGTCGATATCCTGTGCATTGAGTAAATTGGCGGTCCAGGAGGTTTGCAATCCTCGCCATGATGCACTTGAAACGTGGCTTTCAAGTCCCCACAGCCTCATTTTGTCCGCATTGTCAAACCGGAGGGTTTGGTCCGTTTGTGTGAGTTGAATGCGATCCTGAAGAGATGTCACATACCCCCGGAGTCTCGCCTGTGCGCCGCGCCAGGTCGTCCGTACCCCCGTTTCCAGTGTGACGCTGTTTTCCGGCTTTAAATCGGAATGGGATGAGAATGAGGGGTAAGGTCCTGCCTGTCCAAAAAGCGACATTCCGTTCACAGGGGGAAAAGCCGACCCGGATTGTTCAGCCAGCGAGGGATCGCGAACGTCCTGTGAAAGCGCTGCCCAAACAATTGTGCCCTGCAGCCTGGTCCACTCCGCCTGTACGGACAGTGGGAATCGAAAGCGCCCGTCGCTTGAGATTTGAGGATTGGCCTGAAACCGGGCGTCAATTTGCCGTGAGATGCTCCGCTTCACTTGCAGGTTTGAGCGGATGAGAGTGTCGCTCCAATCCGAGGAGTCCGGAGCTGCCAGAGTGCGGTGGTTCAGGTGGATAGAGGCGCTCACCGGCATATCCCACATGGTTGTTTGATGCCGAATCCACACGGCGGTGTGTTTGACCGAGAATTTACGTCCGTGCTCAGCGTCTCCTGTTTGCTGGAAATCGAGCAGATCGGCGGTGTGATCCCATCCGGCGGTTGTCTGCGCTGATCCATGCGTCCAGTCAGCCGTGATGGCGTGATCCCACCGGTCCCGATCGCGGGTGGGTGATGTGAAGACCGTTGTGTCGCCGGGCACTGCAAAAGGGAAAGGCAAGTCCAAGTCAGAAGTGTTCCGTAAAATCGAATAGCGAAGTGTGAGACCGGTCAGCGGGACTGCGGTGATCTTCGATCGAATTTGACTTCCCTTGAAGGTCCGGTCCGTGAGCAGTTCTCCGTATTTTTTCAGAAGAACGCCCGAGATGATTTCAAAACGGGGCGAAAGCTTTTGTCCGAACGTGATATCCAGGTCGCTGAAATTGGTCGAACCGCTGCGGTAAACGATTTTTGTGTAGGGTCGGGCGACTGTCAAGCCGCGGGATTTTAAATTGATGGCTGGTCCAGCAGGTTGATCCAGCGAATTCATGGATGGATGGACAGTGATGGCCTCGATCATCTCCGAGGGAATCAAGCTGAGATCGGCTAGTCCGGACCAGGGATCCGTCAGCGGGCGGCCATCCAGCAGGATCCTGACAGACTCTGGTTTCCAACCAGAGATGTTAAGAGATGTCCATTGACCCACAGAGCCGGTTTCACGCATCCACACGCCCGGCAAATCGTTCAACATATCACCCAGATTTCGATAATTTTGCTTTTTTGCTGTTTCCGCTCTTTTTGTGAAGTCAACCCGAAGCGAGTCAGACGTGTCCTGTCCGAACAGCGCAACACAGAGTGTCAATGCCATCCCTGCAATGAAGGATTTCATCCAATCCTTGTGTCTCATGTTGTCTCCTCCACGCAGGATGCAACCCCGAGAGTCGGTATCACTTTGGATAGAACGCGAATCAGGATCGGAACAACTGTCAGAAAAATGAGGGTATTTGACAGAATGTGTGTCAGGTAGAAACCAATACCGTAGATGAAGCTTCCTGTCAATTGATGAAACGAAAGGCCGGCCAGAGGCATGAATGATAGGGTTGTCAGCACTGCAAAAAGGAGAGAGAGGCCCAGTCCTGCGAGGGCCAGGTACACGGGCGCCCAGGGTGTCAGACCTGATCGATGCTTTCCAAAATGTCCACCCACAAAGCCGGTGATTGCCATTGAAACAACCTGTGCGATGAAAAGCGGCGGCGCTGCAGGGCCGTAGGGATTAAACAGGGAGTAGAGTCCCTCCGCGACAATCCCGACAGCCAGACCCTCCCAGGGTCCCATGATGAAGCCGGCGATAAAAATGGTGGCCGTCACCATCTCTACGTTGGGAACAACAGAGAAAAGGTATCCCATTGTCACGGCCAAAGCGGTGAAAGCACCGAGCTGTGTCGTTTTTTTTAAAGTGTTATTCATCATGCCTTGATAATAAAAAGACCGGCGTCGAGGGGCCGGTCGGATAAAACACGTACACTGTGCCTTCCCTCGAAGGACTTATCAATCAGGCAGGTCTCCTGGCTTTTCCGATTCCGATATAATAGGAACTGGAATCACAGTTGCGGGGCAGCTCCCGATTCTCACGGGATTCCCTATTCTCTTCGACGCTGAAAGACAGCGGCGAGGCACCTGTTTGTTAAGCGATCGAAATCAATATATCGAAACGGGTTTCGAATGTCAAGGTTTTTTCTTTTGTGTGTTGAGAATAATTTGGTTACATTTGGGTACCATTAATGTCCGTCGGAAAAGACCATGAAGATTGACGCATACGATGATCAGTCATTGATCAGATTGTCTCAGAAGGGCGACAAACAGGCATTTGGCGTGCTTGTGAGACGGTACATGCGTGGCGCCTATTTTGTGGCTTTGGGTTTGGTGGGATCACATGATGATGCGCTCGATTTGTCCCAGGATGCTTTTGTCCGGTCGTATCGCGCCATTCGGCGTTTTGAAACAGGAAGGAATTTCTTCACGTGGTATTACAAGATTCTGAGGAATCTTTGTTTTAATCACCTGCGTGATCGGAAGAAAAGGGCAGAGCGAATCAGGCGAATTGATACAGAAGCATCGTTTCAGATTCAAGATGCCGGCGGATTGCAGCCTGATGAGATTCTGGAACGAAAGGAACGATCAGAGCAGGTGTGGGCAGCCATCGAGCAATTGTCGGACATCGAACGGGAAGTGATTGTGCTCCGCGAGTTTCAGGAGTTGTCGTATCAGGAAATTGCTGCTTCGTTGGATTGCCCAATCGGTACGGTGATGTCACGACTGTACAACGCCAGACGCCATCTGGCTGACAAAGTGAAGATGATGCGATGAGCCGGTTGACAGAAAATGAGAAAGCGCGCTGCCGCATCCTGATGATGGCGGCGCTGGATGGTGAAATCACCTCTGATGAGCAGGACGAACTTAACCAATTCCTGGAATCTGATTCCGAATTATATGGCGAGTTTGAGTCATTTCAACAATTGAAGGAGGTGACGGACACGATGAAAACAGGAGAACCCAAGCCCGAGATTTGGGAGACCTACTGGATCAGTGTCTACAATCGAATCGAACGGGGCCTGGCCTGGCTGCTCTTCTCTGTGGGAGCCGCCGTACTTATTGTGTACAGCCTGATGCAGATCTGCACCGGGTTGTGGAGCGATCCGGAGCTGCCCCTGGCTGTGAAGTGCGGTATTTTCGGCGCTCTTTTGGGATTGGTCTTGCTTCTCATTTCTGTGATGCGCGAGAAACTCTTTTTGAGAAGAGGTGAACGATACAAGGAGATCCAGCGATGATTTATGTGACACTCGATTCAATTCCGGGAAAGAAGGTTTCAAGTGTTTTGGGACTGGTTCGAGGCAACACAATCCGGGCGCGGCATATGGGCCGTGATATCCTCGCCGGGTTGAAGAGTCTGGTCGGCGGAGAAATCGAAGACTATACGAAAATGCTGGCCGAGGCCCGTGAACAATCCATCGACAGGATGCTGGAAGAGGCTAAATCGCTTGGCGCGAATGCTGTGTTGGGAATTCGCTTTTCGACCAGTTATATGATGTCCAATGCGTCGGAGATCCTGGTTTTCGGTACGGCCGTGATACTGGAGGATGACCTGGAATCATGATCTGTTTTGATCAGTTCGCCTGTCATCATGAGAGGATGTATGAATGATTCCGGAGTTTGCTGCATTCATCGTCCAGTTATTCTCTTCCATTGAATCCGTTTGATTTTGATCCCGTCCGTCTGGAAGATTACGGCCCCGTCGTGATCGGTTCTGTCGACAGGGATCTCCATCTCTTTGAATCGTCTGATCACCGCATCCGAGGGATGCCTGTATCGATTCCTCCTTCCCACTGAAATGACAGCACGGTCCGGGCTAACCGTTGCGAGAAACTTCTGGCTGCTCGACGAATGGCTGCCGTGGTGTCCCGCCTTGATCACATCGCAATCCAACATCACCATTTGCTGCATAATAGCAGACTCCGCCTGGAGTTCTGCATCACCCATGAAAAGTAATCCAGATTTCCCATATGTGACTGCTAAAACCACGGATCGGTTGTTTTCGCTCTGTGTTGGCTCGAATGTTAGCGGCCACAGGAAATCGATTCGCACGCCGGGGAATCGGGTGATACTGTCCGGCGCCAAGATGGTTTGAACCGGGATCGAGCGGGATAAAAGGATTTGATGCAAGTTTTTCAAGAGTTGTGTGGAATCCTCTGTTATGGATGTGATGAACTGTCCGACGTCAAACTCACGGCAGATGAAACCCAGCCCGCCGACGTGGTCATTGTGCGCGTGGGTGAGTACCACAATATCCAGCTTGCGAATACCTTGACGGCGCAGGTAGGGTGCGATGATTTGTTCCCCCGCATCGAAGTAGGGCGTCTTGTCTCCGCCGTCGATGAGCATGGTGTGACCGCGGGGCAGGCGCAGCAGAGCGGAATCTCCCTGACCGACATCAAACTGAATCCATCGAACGACATTGGGATTATCCTTCAGGGCAGAGATCCAGACCAGACCATTGGCGGTCAGCAGCATGGCAAACACAATCCGCTTGACATGGATTTGACTCCGCCAGTTGAGCAGGAGCAATATCAGCATCACGTAGAGGATGACGGGACCTGCCCCGGGTGTTGGAACTGTCAAGTGAGACAGTGGCAGTTCGCTGATCCACCCGGTGCTTTTAATGAGAAATGTGAGCAGGGATTGATCAACAACGCCCATGAGATGCGCCACCGTTCCTGATGCCAGAGCGGCCAATACGGTCGCGATGCCGAGAGCCACGATGACGCCGACAAGCGGAACAATCAGAATGTTGGCGGGAAGAGAGAGAAGAGGAATTCGATTGAAATAGATCGCAACCAACGGGAGTGTCCCAATCTGCGCTGCTGCGGATATGGCTGTCAGAGAGATGAGATACCGTCCCAGCGGAATCCTGTGCGCCAGGATCTCAAGTTTCCGAATAACGGGAATCGACAAGATCGGCTGATAAAAGAGGGCAATGGAGAGGACGGCGGTGAAAGAGAGCTGGAATCCGAGATCAAAAAGGTCCATGGGGTGAAGAATCAGGAGCGTCAGGGCGGCCACACCGATACAGTTCAGGCCGTTGGTTCGCCGTTCCAGACGTGTACCCACCAGGTAAACAGAGGCCATAATGGATGCGCGAACAACCGGCGCATGCGCTTCGGTCAGGGCTGCAAAAAATGCAACGACCCCGATAGTGAGAAAGATTCTGGGCGAAGCCGAAAGCCGCATCTTTCGAAAGAGTGTTGTGGCCAGCATGAGGATGAAACCGACGTGGAGTCCGCTGACGGCCAGCACGTGGATCACACCGGCGCGGGAGAAATCATCACGCAGCTCGGGTGTGATGCGGCCCCGGTCGCCTGTCAGCAGAGCACGGAGGATGTGACGCGCTTCTCCATCTGTTGTGCGTTCCACAGCATCAATTACAAAACGACGGACCGGGTAGATCATGTGTCGCAACAGATAAGATCCAGACCTGGACGCCGTCAATTCGGGCGGCGTTTTCAAATCTGGACGAAAGAGCGCGTGAATCGAGCGCCTGGCCAAATAGGCGCGGTAGTCAAATCCACCTGGATTCCGCCTGCCTTGCGGATGCAGGAGGCGTCCCCTGATCGCAATGCCGTTGCCGTACTTGACATCCACAAACGTTGTATCGTACCACGACACCAGCACGCGCCCTTTTACCGCAAAGATACTGTCACCCGCTGTGATTGTTCGGGCATCCACAATCCAATCCGTGCGATTTGGCTTGATCACCGGATCGCGGACCAGATATCCTGTCAGGTTAATTTGAGTTGAAAGATTGGCAAACCGGATGATCGTCTGGTGCGCATTCTCCGTCACTGCAGCGTGGTATCGCAAGGCAGCGCAAGCGAGCACGCTTCCAATCAGACAGATCTGGAAGGATACTGATGCGGTTCGTTTTCCAGTATAAAGAAGAATGGAGATGAGGACACATCCAACCGATGCAATCCACAGAGCCGGCGGTGGAATTTCAATGTAGCGCACAAAGATGATTCCGGCAGCCATCAGAAGGGCGGCTTTGAGGGCCGGTTGATTTTGGAGCGGGTGACGAATTGATAACAGCATCGGACTGTCTGACATATTCCGTTTTCCGGATCTACGTTGAGAGATGACATGGCTACGATGGATCAGTGATGTCAGCCCGATGATGTTGTTCTGATTGTCCGCCAGGAATGGCGAACCAGTTTCTGCTTGTTTATCTTTTTTCCTGTATCACCGTATCAGGGTCATCTTCGATCTTCTGCATGGTGATGCCGGTGTATCCATAGAAAAGGGAGACCAAAGGATTCATCAAATTCAAAAACGCGTAGGGAAGGTATGCCAGCGGATTGACTGCCAGCGTAGCGTGCATGAAAGCGCCGCACGTGTTCCATGGAATCAGGGGCGATGACATGGTGCCCGAGTCTTCCAGACAGCGGGAGAGGTTTTTAGGATGCAGGCCCTTGGCTGCGTAGGCGCTTTTATACATGCGACCGGGGATGACGATGGCCATGTATTGGTCCGAGGCAATAATGTTCATTCCGATACAACTAAAAATTGTTGTCGCTACCAGTGAACCGGTCCGTTTGACACGTTTCAGTAAAGCTGCAGCGATGATTTCCAGCATGCCTGTTTTTTCCATAATCCCGCCGAAGCTAAGAGCGCACATGATCAGAGCGATGGTTTCCATCATGCTCATAAGGCCGCCTCTTGAAAGCAGTTCGTCGACCATCGCAACGCCGGTCTCGGAAACGTAACCGGTATGTGCGGCTTGAAAAACATCGGCAACCGAGTTGGACTGGGTTAGCACTGCGAAGAGGCCGCCCAGAATCGTGCCGCCCAGCAGAGCGGGAAGGGGCGGGATCTTCTTGACTACCATGACAATGACCAAACAGGGCGGCAGCAGCAGTATGGGGTGGATTGTGAAGTGTGATTGCATGGTGGTGAGCATGGTTTCGATGTTTTGCGTGTCGAGCGTGCCGTGCGTGAATCGCAAACCGATCAGGCCGTATAAAATCAGGGAAATAATGTATCCCGGCGCTGTGGTGTAGACCATGTGGCGAATGTGTGTGAACACATCGGTACCAGCGATTGCGGGTGCAAGATTGGTTGTGTCTGACAGAGGTGACATTTTGTCGCCAAAATAGGCGCCCGAGATGATGGCTCCCGCCACCATAGGCACAGGAATGCCCAGACCCTTGCCGACACCGATGAGGGCGACACCAACTGTTCCCGCAGTGGACCACGATGAGCCTGTTCCCAGTGAGACGATGGAACAGATGATCAGTGTGGCAACCAGGAAGATCTGGGGCGAGAGGATTTTAAGTCCATAAAAGATCATGGATGGGACAACGCCGCCCAAGATCCAGGTTCCGATCATGGTTCCGATGACCATGAGGATGAGGATGGCTTCCATGGCCAGGGTAATGCCGTGTACCATCCCTTTTTCAATCGTTTTCCACGAGTAACCATAGAGAATGGCGATAATGGACGCCAGTCCGGCTGCGCAGATGAGGGGCATGTGTGGCGTTTGTTTAAAAATAATGATGACGAGAGAGAGGGCTAAAACCAGAAATATGATAGGTATAATGGCAACGCCGAGAGGAATTGGTCTTCTTTCTGCTTGCATGTCTCGCTCCTTGGTTGGTCCACGGTCAGCATTCTATTATAATAAATATTAAGATAAAAGGGAAGGAGAAAATGGATTCATCAAAATGGTGGAAAAAAGTCTTGACCCAAGTGAAGTTCCTTTGTATATTCTTGTATAGACAAGCTTGCATTTCATGTGTGCGATGAGAGTGAATGACTGCATTTGGAAAATCAAATCCCGCGGAAATGAGTGTCAGACAGAGTGATAGTACGCAACCCCGACCGCTCTACCTGCAAGTCAAGGATTACATAAACCGGAACATCGACTCGGGCGCTTGGTTACCGGATACCCGCATTCCGTCGGAAAATGAATTGGTCGAAACGTTTCAAGTCTCCCGCATGACTGTCAACCGTGCACTTCGGGAACTCACGGATGAGGGTCACATTGTTCGCTTGCAGGGTGTTGGCACTTTTGTCGCACATCCGAAGCCGCAATTGGCGCTTTTTGATATTAAAAGCATTTCTCATGAAATTAGCAATCGCGGCGGTGTACACACTTCAAGAATACACATTCAGAGGGAGGAAGAGACAACACCGAATCTGGCTGTGGCTATGGACCTTCCAACTCAGGCGCCAGTATTCCACACAGTGATTATTCATTATCATTCAGGATGTCCTATTCAAGTCGCGGATCGGCATGTGAATCCGGCGATCTTCCCTGATTACCTCAATCAAGATTTTATCAAAGAGACACCGGCCGATTATTTATTGCGGATTGCACCGGTGTCGGAAGCCGAACACATCATCGAGGCGGTGAGGCCGGATCCACACATGCAACAGTTATTGGATTTAGGACACGAGGAGCCGTGTCTTGTGTTGCATCGCCGGACCTGGGTCGGCCGCGTCATCGCAACGAAAAGTCGCTTCATTTATCCCGGCAGCCGTTATCAAATCGGCGGCCGTTTTAAACCCAGTCGACAATATTTCCACTAACCTGACACCCTATAGTAGAGGAGAAAACCCATGGCCCTTGATATTACCGGTTCTGGATTGACCATCGGGAATGTGGTCCGAGTCGCACGTAACGGAGAACAGGTTCAACTCTCTCCTGACGCTGTTGAGCGGATCAAGAAATGCCGCGCCATGCTTGAAAATAAAATTCAGGCTGGTGAAATCATGTATGGTGTGAATACAGGAATCGGCGAGTTTTCTGAAGTTGTGCTGACCGACGAACAGGTCGAACAGTTTCAGCGATATCTGATCTACAACCATGCCGCCGGCATTGGTGAGCCGGCGCCAATCGAGCATGTCCGTGGCGCCATGCTGGGCCGGATCAATGTGCATGCGCACGGGAATTCGGGATGCCGCCCCGAAATTACCCAGACGCTGGTCGAAATGCTTAACAAGGGCGTCACACCGTACGTCTGCCGGAAGGGTTCTGTTGGCGCATCAGGAGACCTGGCACCCATGTCCCAGATTGCGCTGCTTATGATGGGTGAGGGCAAAGCCTATTACAAGGGTGAACTGCTTGAGGGCAAAGTGGCCCTGGACAGGGCGGGGATCCCCATACCCGGATTGCAGGCCCGGGATGGACTGGCCACGATCAATGGATCGAACGTTCTCACAGCGATGAGCGCGATATTCCTTTTTGACGCCAACAACTGGCTCAAACAAGCAGAGATCGCTGCCGCCATGTCCCTCGAAGCGTTGAAAGCAAACATGAAGCCGTACTCGGCGCTTATCCACGAAGTTCGCGGATTTCTTGGCGCGATCCGTTCGGCCAGGGCTATTCAGAAACTGGTTAAGGGCGGGGATTTGGCCGAAGGAAAAATCAAATGCAAGGTTCAGGACGCCTATTCCATGCGGTCGACACCGCAGGTTATCGGCGCGGCCCATGACGCGATGGCCTGGGCCCGGTCTCAGGTGGAGATTGAACTCAATGGCGTCGGGGATAATCCCATCTTTTTCCCTGAAAAAAACCTTCAACTTTCGGGCGCCAATTTCCAGGGATCGCCTGTCTCTCTGCCTATGGACATGGCAGGCGCTGCGATCACTATGGTGAGTGTTCTCTCCGAGCGCCGGATGAACCGGCTCAATAATCCGGCTCTGTCCGTCGGACTCCCCGCGTTTCTGACCAAGGGCGCCGGGATGTTCTCGGGTCTCATGCTGAGCCAGTACACTGCTGACATGCAGATTGTCGAACAGCGTATCCTGTCGGCGCCAGCATCTGTTCAATCCATTCCTGCGGCGGCTGATCAGGAAGATTTTGTCTCGATGGGTATGAATACAGCGTTAAAAAACAACCAGATTCTCGAAAACGCCTATGGTATTTTGGGTATCGAATTCATGGCCGCAGCTCAGGCGCTTGATTTCCGGGATTATGCTTTCGGGAAAGGTGTCACCAAGGCCAAAGAAGTAGTCCGCCGCCACGTTGATTTTCTCGATGTGGACCGGCCCCTCCATTCTGACCACAATACCATGTTAAAACTTGTCCAATCGTGTGAGATTCTGCACGATGTGGAGAAGGAGATTGGCAGCCTCGAATGAGGGATTTCGGATGAACAAAAAGGGCTGTCCGACAAATCGGGCAGCCCTTTTTGTTTGATCGATGGAAAAATATTTATTTGGATTTCGTCTTCAGTTTGGTCCTGATGCTGTTGATTTCGTCACGGATCCTGGCTGCATCTTCGTAGCGCTCTTCATCTACAGCTTTTTGCAACTTGATGGTCAGTGATTTGATTTCGTCTTCATCGTGTGGCTCAACAGTCTGGACATTTTCACCGATAGCCGCCCGCTGCATGACATCCTCTTCAACAAAAATCGGTGACTGGCTCCTCAGAGCCAGGGCGATAGCGTCACTGGGTCTGGCGTCGATTTGGCTCTGGGTGCCGTTGCGCTTAAGATCGACAATCGCGTAATACGTGTTGTCTTTTAGATCGCTGACAACTACGCGGTCGATATTGATCTTCATTGAATCCATCAGATTTTTCATAAGGTCGTGGGTCATGGGACGGGGTGGCTGCACGTTTTCAAGCTGCAGTGCGATGGCTTGCGCTTCCGCAGGGCCTACCACAATAGGCAGCCAGCGTTGGTAAGTATCGTCGCGCAAGATTACAACAAACCGGTTGCTTGATGTATCCAGAGTAACCCTTTCGACACGGACAGCGACTATCATGATATTTGACTCCACAGGTCCTTCATTCGGTATTAGGATAGAGATAATAATTGATAAAATCAAGAGAAATTTGGACGCCTCCGGTTAATCCAACTCAAAGAGTGTATCCCGGGGGTATGTTCACGTGGCGAAGGGATTTGAAGATGTTTTCCCGGATGTTGGCGTGTTTTTCCTCTCTTTGTAATCTGGCGATGATTTCTTTCACTTTCTGCCTGCGGGAAACACTGTCTGCGGGACATATTTTCGGCAGGACGGGCAGACGGCTTTCGGATGCAAACCGCTTCAGGTGTTCCTCCTCGATCGTCGCCAGAGGACGGATGATGTGCATGGAACCCTGGAAGACCTCTTGCACGGGATGCATGGCCTCGATTTTTCGTCCAAACAGAATATTGATCAGGAGGGTTTCGACGATGTCATCCTTGTGATGTCCGTACGCGATTTTTTGGCAGCCTTCGCGATGGGCTGTTTCGTAAACCTTGCGGCGGCGGTTGAGGGAGCAAATGAAGCAGGGATTTTTCTTCGCGTCGGGATCCAGGGCTTTCGCGCTGATGGTTGTGTGGAGAATCTGAAAAGGCACGCCCATCTCCTGGAAGTGAGAGGTGAGACGGGGCCATCCATCCTTTTCTCTTGTCCTGAATCCCAGGTTGATGTGAAGGGCGAACAGATCATAGGCGAACGTCTTCCGGATGTATGGATCGGCCAACAGTTGCAGAAGCGTCAGGCTGTCCGCGCCGCCGGACACACCCACCAGAATCCGGTCACCGGGTTCAATCATCCTGTATTCGCGAATCGTTCGCACCATGCGCTTGCGCAAGGTCTTGTGCAGCTTGGTCATCGACGTCAAGGTCCGATTCCCAGATTGACAAGAAGAGCGGGCGTGATGTCTTCCAGTGTGCGGATGGTTTCGGCCAACCTGGCGGCTCCGCGGCCCCAGGCCAGGGTCATGACCTGGTTGCGTGTGTGGGTCTTGACCGACATGTCTTCGATGTTGCCGTGGTCGCTGGTCAGAAGAACCAGTGTTGTGTCCAGATTCACGGCATCGAGCAACACTTCAAGAAAGCGATCCAGTTTACTGATCTCCGACTGCGCTCTGGGGATGTCCCGGCTGTGGCCGGCCCTGTCGGTTAAGAAATATTCATACAAGACGAGATCGTGAGTCTCCGCTGCTCGAGCCAGGATGTCGGCTGCGTCTTCCACACGCCATGCAGGGACCTCAAAGCCTTTGGCGATGAGGCTCTCGTTGGTCATGTCGTGATACACGGCGCGGCGTCTGACCAGGTCATCCATCCCGAAAAAAGGCAGCCCCGCTGACAGGTTGGCCACTGTTGTGGCGGAGAGACGCCAGCGTGTTTTTTCCTTTAACTGAAAGAAAAGTGGGCGGTAGGCGTTAATAAAGGCGGCGGCCAGCCCGCTGTCCTTCACTTGTTTGAGGATGGACTTTTCCCGCATGACTGTTCGCAGTTCTTCGTTGGGGTATCCTTCGAGGTGGCGGCCCAGAAGTCTGGCGCAGTTGACGCCTGTGAAGAGGGTCGCCTGACCGGTGGCGCTCTGGGGCAGACCGGGGATGTCCAGTGTGGCTTCTGTAGGGATCAGGTATCCGTTCCGTGCAACCGAGACCGGCGCCCTTCCGTTCTCAAAGCATGAAAGCAGGCGAATGTCCGGCGCAGCACAGGGATTGATTTCCACATCTCGTGCGCCCAGACCCAGGCCATCCACGAAGATCAAAATAACGCGCATCAGTAACCAAACCTCTTGACGAGTTCCTCATCCTTCCGCCATTTCTTCTTGACGCGTACATTCAATTTTAGAAAGACGGGACGCTGGATGAATTCTTCGATGCTCTGCCGCGCAATCTGTCCGGTTCGTTTGATAGCCTGACCTCCCCTGCCAATGAGGATCCCTTTCTGGGAATCTCTTTCGACGACGATGGTCGCTTCAATATAGTCTTTACCCTGACTGCGCTCCTCAAATGCGTCGATCCGCACCGTTGTGGAATACGGGATTTCTTCCGCGTACCGGAGAAAGATTTGTTCACGTATGATCTCGGACACAAAGAAACGCTCCGGTTCGTTGCTGATCACGTCCGGCGGGTAGCAGGGTTCACCTGAGGGCAATGCGTCCAAAATACAGGAAAGAAGCCGGTCAAGGTTGTCCGCCCTGAGCGCCGAGACGGGAATGATTTCCCTGAATAATCCTGTCTGAGAAAAACGATCCATCAACGGAAGGATCTGGAATTTGTCCATCAGATCGATTTTATTGATCACGAGGAATTTGGGTTGCGTGTGTTTTTTCAACAATCCGACAATCTCCTCATGCTGTTCGATCGGGTCCGTCGCGTCCGCCATCATGAGGATGAGATCCGCCTGCTGCATGGTCTTTCGGGCTGTTTGCATCATGGCTTCCTGCAGCATGTATTGGGGGTGCATGAGACCGGGTGTGTCCAGCAAGATGACCTGGTGGTTGTCCCCGGACAGGATGCCCAGAATCTGGTGGCGCGTGGTCTGTGGTTTGGGCGTAACGATAGCCAGCTTGCGATCGAGAAGCGTATTCATCAGGGTTGATTTGCCCACGTTGGGACGACCGACAATAGCGACGTAGCCGGCCTTGAAGGGCGTTTCCCCCTGTTCCACCTGCTTGAGAGCGGACTTGCCGTTCTGTTGATCGTTTGCTGTCATGGCT
>CAZDVF010000018.1:15908-17073 GCA_964508725.1 uncultured bacterium
GTTTAAGGATTGCGTCAAATGTATTCCGTTCCAGAGCCATCATGGCGGCGCCGGTCTGGCACATGCCCACACCGTGGCCCCATCCTGCGCCCCTGATCACAAAAGCGCCGGGAATACCGCCAGACAATTCCTCTTTTTCGACATAGAAGCAGGCGCTCCATAACGTGCTGGCTGACAGGGCTTTGCGGATGGCCAGTTCCGGTCCAATCGTCAATGAGCCCTCTGTTCCCTTTATTTCAAGACGGATGATGCGGCCTGACACGCCCCGCTCCAGTGCGCACAGCTCCACGATGTCTCCCACATCCCGTCCAGTTTTATCCAGGATCGTTTGTCGCAATTCGCCCTGAGTTGTTTGGACTTCCCATCGTACGTACTTCTTGGTGTAGTCCAGCACTTTGGGGATTTGTTCCGACATGGTGTTGCAAAAGACTTGCGGACTGGCGTCGATCCATCGGCGGACGTTGGATTCGTCTGTCAGCGGTCCGAACCGATCCGCCCGGTCGGGTCCGTCCAGCCGGCCGTGAAGATAGGGCGCTGTTCTCCCGCCCCACACGTTGCCGGCGTCCTCTGTATGTCCTCCGCACACGGCCGAGTAGAAGGCGCTGGCGATACGATCATCATGCCAAAGCACCAGTCCGGCCGTTTCACGCACGGCCTGGTCTGTGGATTTGGCCCGTTTGGAGAGGCCGCTGTAAACCTGGCAGTGGACGTCGGCGCACACGTCAAAGGGATCGCCGCTGTGGGCGCGTCCCAGTTTGGCCAGCACTTCGCTGCGCGCAGCCACGGCCTGGGCCTTGAGGGCCTCGAGAGGGAATCCGTCGGGCATCTCCGATGGCACCACGCCGGCCAGGTAGGTTTCCAGATCCAGAATGTTGACCACCGCCAGTTTGCCGTCACTATCCAGCTCCAGCGAGATCGCGCCGGGATAGGTGCGCGTTTCTGTCCGCTCCCAGTGGTAGCCAACGCCGACGGGAATCTCCTGCAGAGTCACTGGCGATCCTTCGAGGCGGACAGGGCGTGACGATTCGAACTGACGCCCGCTCTTCAAGTTCGTCAGACGGATGCGTCCCACGGCTTTCTGAACTTCTTCTCGAATGATGAATGTGTCGAGCTGATCCCGAATGGTGTCGCGATAGGCTGCAGCGTTGTCGCTGGTGAAAGATTT
>CAZDVF010000019.1:0-17039 GCA_964508725.1 uncultured bacterium
AAAAGTCGTCATTCCCGCGTTTGTAAGCGGGAATCCAGGATTTTAGGGGAGGGGGTGGCACCCCACCCCTGGATTCCCGACACAAGATTTCGGGAATGACAAATAGGGTTAAATGGGATTGCGTCGCAGATATGGCCAAATTTGCCAAAGTTTAGTCGAATTAACAACGTTTGGTCAGATTCTTGCAAAACGTATTCCATCTTAAATTGCTCGTGTTCTTTTTTCTTGACATTTATATAATGTTTTCATATGTTTGTCTTGGTATATCAGATACTGATGGTACAGTCAATGTGGAGGCTCCTTCCATGAAAGCGGGTTGGAAAAATCGAGGGTGGTTGATATGGCTCTTACTGTTGAGCCCATTAACGTCAGCCCTCGCCCATGTGTGGATCGAGGCAACTCTCTTAAATACAGGGGAGAATCTCAATAATTATAACGGCACATACAAGGTCCGGATGATGACGCATCAGATGGTGGCCATTCGTTTTACGGGTCACTTTTTGAATGAATCGGACCAGACGGGGATTGTCAGTTTACAGAATGATTGGAATGAAATCCTTCCCGATTATGTGGAGTTCTGGAAAGAGCAATCCGAAAGCATTGCTCCGGGTGAAACGAAAACACTCACCAATGTGGTGTATATCCGTCCATTTGAGACTGATGTTGATTCATTTGTTGTGATGGCGGCCTTGCGTGAGGGAATGACACCGCAGTCTCCGTTGTCCAATGCGGGATTTAAAGTGATTGTGACTGTTCAGGAAAACACATACCCGCTTCCCATGGTCCTTTCTGAACCGGATTTCACACCTGGAACATCAAATCGTGTAGCGTGGTTGCCAGCTGACGGATCCACACAGCAAGAGCTCTACTATTTTGACGAAGCCGACCGCTGGAATCTTGAGAAAGCCGTGCGCGGACTCTACAAAGTCCAGTTGGGTGACACCTTGCAGACATGGATTGAAGGTTTGTCCGACGGTCATCAGTACGGGTACATCGTGAAAACAGTCCATCAGGGGCCGGACGCGCCGATTATCGTCTACTCAGACATTGTGAGATCCACACAAGATAATTCGCCTCCAGAACACGTGGTTCATCCCCATGCCCTGGTTGAGGAAGACAGTACCATCTCAGTTGCCTGGCTGGGCATTACAGACGCACTCAGCGGATTGGATCGCTATCGGATCTATCGTGCGGTCGATACGGGCAGCGAAACGATTCTTGCTGAAGTGTCATTTCCCGCAACCGATGACAATTGTACCTGGATCGACGCGACTGCGGAACCTGGCTATGCCTACCACTACCGCGTGACGGGTGTGGACGCTGTCGGCAACGAGGGGAGTGGCGATCCGTCCAATCCGGTTTCGCTGGGCGCAGGATCCATTGATCCACCCAGTGATGATCTGCCTGACGATCCTATCGGGCCTGCTATTCCAAACGCTAGACCCTATACGCGCGGTCCTGTCGATACACTCTGGGTTGAACTGGACAGCAGGGAAGAGGCGCTTCGGTTTCAGTCAGTGCGCGATTCCGCAGCCTATTTTATCAATCCCCCCGATCTCGCACTGAGGACCTTCGACAGCGGCTGGATAACGCCCGCTGCGCTACGCGCCCGAGGCTGGGTTCATCCGCAAATCGCTGATTCCATCTACTATCTCTTCGATTACACCGATTCCAATGGCGAATCAGTGGATGTGAATTTCGTAAACGGTCACACATACATCCGCCGTGTGGTCCGTCAATTTTACGCAATCGATGATACGTTGGATTTGGGTGAGATTGTGCCCGACTGCCTGCCGCCCGCTGATGTCCACAACGTAAAAGCAGAAGCTGTCATCGATGATCCGTCCACGCAAAATCCAGCCGCAGGATACACCCAATGGCATCTGAAGCTGACATGGCAACCGGCATCCGATCCGGTGAGCGGACTAAAGCGCTACCATATCGTCCGGCAGATTGAGGATTTGGACGCAGCATTTATCCTTCAGCCACACATGGATGATCCGCTTCAGACCGTATTCCGGGATACCCTTGAAACTCCTGTTGGCGCGCTTGTGAACAATCCCCTGATTCGGTATCAGATCCTGGCGGAAGATAATGTTGGTAATATCCGCGCTGTGGGAGAGACTGACTGGGAGATCGCTATTCGCAGTCTGGCCAGCCCCAATCTCGCATTTGCTGACACGGGTTCGCCCAACATTCACGTGGTGAGCGGTGACTCGATTTTCACCATGAACAACGCAGTCATTCTCGACATCACATCATTTGACACGGATGATGTGCTGGGATATGCTGTCTCGGTCAATGGTGTGGACCGACGCGCTGACAATCTGATCGGCCATGAGTCGGTCATTGTTCGGCTGCCTGATGCCGAAGTGTCGCACATCCAGGTTCGTGCGCTGTACGAGGGTTACCGGTCGAGTCTTTGGTCTGATCCCGTCACCGTGATTCGGGCTATGGATATCCCGCCGCAAAACCTCAGTGTGCAAAACGATCCCGATTATTGGAAAGGGCACATCTACCTTCAGTGGCAGCGTCCTTCTCTCGACGCAGTATCATACCAGGTGTGGCGCTGGAATGAAGTGGGCGATTCGTCCCTGGTGGGTCTGGTTCCAGCAACTGGTGACACCCTGACCTGGAACGACATCTACGACCGGAACGAATTGTCGCCTGATGAGCCTGATACTCTTCGGGCCTACGAGCTATACACGTATCGCGTCCGTAAGGTTAACATGTTTGAAGTAGCGACACCCTATTCGCAGTCCGAATCCGCCTATTGCAACCGGCCTCCCCTCATCGCATCGGACGACAAGGTTGTGTGGAATAACCGGAATGTGATCGTTATTCGTTGGAACCGGATTTTCCCGACCCTGGCTTCGGGTTCGTGGCGTACGCGCGTTCGCGTGGCAGAAGACAATCCCCTAAACGTCGTCTACGATACAGCTGATTCGGTCAATGTGGTGGACGCCACCGAATTCTCGTACATCATCGGCGCTGATTTGGGGCACAACTACATTTTTCAGGTTCAGGAGACGCCCGATCAGCCCCAGAATCGACCCAGCAGCTGGTCAAAACCGTACGTGGTGAACTTCCTTTCTCTCGATTCTCTGTTTGTGCAGCCGCAGCCTGAGGGGCATATTTTCCTGAGCTGGGATGAAGATACCCGCGTTGACGAACTCCCGGTCGAGACGTTCCGAATTGTCCGTGTGAGTGAAGGTGATACGGCCCGATTCACGGTTCCCCAAACTCAAACGACGTTTTTTGATGGTGCCGCCAATCTCCAACATGGACGAACTTACACATATAACGTGACTGGTCTCGACAGTTTGGGTCAGGTGCAGGCAACCAACACCAGGGAGGCGGTCTGTGACACCGGCTTTGTCTACATCCCAGAGATTCAACCGTTTCACATGCGGTATTTCAACGCCGATTCAGTCACTGTAACATGGCGCTGGCGCGACATTGATCAGGAGATTCTCTTTAACGACACCCGGGGCGCTGTTCAGCTTCGTATCCAGGTGAGTCTGAGCCGATTGTTTCCCAACGATGTGGCACGAACCACGACAACAGAGTGGTTTGCCGCCTATCCGGCTGATCCGCTGCACCGGAATAAGCAGGTGTTCATCCCCTCTAACGCCACTCAGGATAACGCCACGCTCTATTGTCGTATTACGGCCCGCGATCGGTGGGACCATCCCGAACTTGCGATTTGGTCCCACATTCAGGAAGCTGTCTATGATCCCATTCAGCCCAATGCGGTCACTGACCTGACAGTGGACTCGACCGAGGCGTATTTTGCTGCATCCGATTCCATTCTCGTCAATCTCAACTGGTCGGGTTTGGGCGTCGAACCTGGTGATGATTCCGAGTGGAGTAAACTCGTGGGCAACATCGCTGGTTACCGCATGTTGCGTGTCATGACCGACAGAACAGATACACTCACCACTGTAACCCGTGGATCGGGTGTTTACGCATTTGTTGACACGGTGCAGAACAGAACCTTATCCTGGCGTGTCATGGCCATCGACAGCGCGGGGAATGCCTCTGTGAGCGAATCCGCCATGCTGCCGCAATTCGCGGCCACGCCTGCTTCACCTGAGCCGACCGGTTTCAAAGCGTGCAACATTACAGTCAGTCCGACCGACACGTTGGAGTATTTTGTTGAAATTGCCATGAATCCCGCCCATTTCAGTCTGGCATACGAGATGGAAGAAACGGAAGTCAGCGACCGGTTGCTGTGCCAGAGCGGTTGGATGACTGATAACCAATTCGTCTGTACAACGGGTTGGGGCGAAATCAAAAAGGATACCACCTGGTTCCGCGTCAAGGCCAGAAAAGAAATCCAGTGGGAGAGTGGATGGTCGGCGATTGCTTACTTCTCACAAGACGGTGGTATCACGAAAGATCAGAATGTGGCTGGTATCGGCGTTATTCCAGATCAGTTTCATGTCACGCAAAATGCACCCAATCCTTTTAATGCGCAGACAGCTATTGCTTACCAACTTCATGAAGATGGGCAATTCGATCTCCGAATCTACAGCATTACAGGTTCCCTGGTCCGTGTCCTGGCTGATGAGCAGAAATCCGCGGGCAGTTACACAGCGATCTGGGATGGATGCGATGATGCCGGCCGGATGACCGCCTCGGGAATCTACATCGCCCGTGTGACTTTGAGATCCCGTGAGGGTCAAGTTTTTCTTCATCAGCTCAAGATGATGATGGTGAAGTAGGGCGAATGATAACGATACTGAGACAGATCGACATGCCTATCTGGTCAGACAATTACACTTTGTTTGAGTTTTAAAATATGACGCACGTACATCGATTCTGTTCCATAAACGTAAGAGTAGATTGGTGTGCATTGTCGATGGTTACATGATGGGAGCAGAACCAATGAAGGTCCGACGTCCAAAGCTTTGTGGATGGTTGTATTTGGTCCTGATTACTTTTTTGATTTCGGGTCCGGCTTACGGGCAGATGCAGAAACGCCAGTCGTGGGATACTCCCACGGGACTCGATGCGTTAATCCACCTGATTCCAGACTATCTTGATCCCACATTGCCGGCGCCCCGGCTGATTGACGAGCCGGAATTCACATGGGGCAGTACCAATACTATTTTCTGGCACGGTGACAGCGTCCGCATGCTCATGGCTGATCTGGGTTTAACCCTGCTTTTTTTCGAGGTCGAGGCGCAAATTGGGACGACGGTACTGTGGGGCTATGTGGATGCAGACCAGGATTCAGCGACGTTCACAGATTTACCCGACGGCATTCCCATTGTGTACCGTGTCCGGTATTTCGCCCGCAATGCGGCGGGTCTGTTCGAGATGAGCGCATGGTCCGATACCGAAGTCACCATTCAGGATATCGAGTCACCCTATCTTCTATTGTGGGAGATCCCGGACATTCAGCGCGGCCAATCCATCCCCTGGGTTGAAAGTCGCACCGTCGACCACCATGTGGTCGCCTCTGACACAAGTCTGGGCAAAATCATGAGCGTGGTCATTCACGAGCGCAGCCAGTCTGTGAATGATACATTTTTCTACGATCTGGATATCCCCGTCAGCCACATCGATTTGGTGTTTCCGTATACTTTCCTTTCATCCGAGCAGGAAAATGTAACACTCAATCTCTGGGTTCAGGATGTGGCGGGCCAACCGTCTGAGAAACGGTCGGAAATCCTGTTTTGGTGGACGCCGGAGGAGCGGCGGGAAGACATGGTCTGCTTCCCCAATCCGTTCAATCCCGAGCGGGATCACATAGCCACAATCCGTGTTGATGATGTGGATACGGATCTCGTGCGCATTTTTGATCCTTTCGGCAATCTGGTCCGCGTTCTTCGAAAGCAAAATCTGTCCCGCCAGTTTTTTGAGTGGGATGGTCGGAATGATCGCGGTGACCTGGTCGCCAACGGCGGTTACATCTGCATCGCCAAGGGAAAGGCGACAATTTACTCAAAAATCGCTGTAATGAGATAACAGTCCTAAGTCAAGATGAGAGGATCATGAAGGGACGAATCGTCAGGGCAGGACTCGGCATGGCATTCGTATTATCACTCTCTGGTTGGGTTTTCGCGCAGGGAGACGGAGGCCAGGCCGGCGCATTTCTACGGTATGGTATCGGGGGGCGTGCTTTGGGCATGGGGCGGGCTTTCACAGCCGTGGCCGACGATGCCAGCGGGATTTACTGGAATCCGGCTGGTATTCTGGGTGTTCAGCGGTGTGAGCTTGGGTCCATGTACTCAAACCTCTACTACGACAGTCAATACGCCAATTTTAGCGTGGTGTTGCCCCGCCTGGGCATGAATCTGACTGACAAGGTCGCCCGCTTCCTCATGGGGCCATCCACGGCCATCGGGTTTGCCTGGATCGGCCTGTCCATGTCCGGTTTTGAGCAACGGACAATCACCGGGAATTATCTGGGTGATTTCGGATTCGCCGAGCATGCCTTGCTTGCGTCGTGGGCGCGGGAAGAAGTCGGAAACTGGGGAATTCTTCGATATGGCGTGACGTTTAAATATGTCAGCCAGAATTTCTCAGGACTCTCAGACAGTGAAGTAATGGGTGTCAGCAGCAGTAATCAGGATTGGTCCGGCGGAATGGATCTGGGCATGACGTTTCAGCCGTTCCACGCACCGGTTTTCCGCATCTTTGCGCTGCGCTATCTGATACCCCTCCGTCTCGGTGTGAGCATCCACAATGTGATTCAGCCCGGCGTCTCAGTCACCGGCAATCACTGGGATACCTACCCGCGACACGGCCGCGTTGGCGCCAGCTACAGATGGGTGCTCCGGGACTGGGTTCCCGCAAGTTGGACATCCGTGCGTGATTTTCTTGGGAACAGCCAGATTTTAACGGCCGTAGATTACGAAGTCGTCCAGAACAGCACATCGGGCACATACTACGGTTTTGAGGGATATTTCCCTTTCTCACGAAGCGGAGCAGCTGTCTATCCACGGGCGGGATACAATACGCGCACCGAGGGTCCGTCCATCGGATTGGGACTGTCGCTGCCGTTCACGCCATCGGCTGGCGTGCGCATTGATTACGTCTTCACAGACCACCCGAATCTGCCCGAAGACAACCGGTTTTTCCTTACCTTCCAAATGGGTCGTGAAATGGGACCCGCCTTTTTCAAGAATGCATCCGCCCGTCAGGATATCAATCCCGCCGAGGCAAAGCAGCACCTGTTGCGCGTCCTGGCTGTGTATCCCAATGATTATGTGGGAGATGCGGCAGAAATCCTGGCTGAAATGGCCGACAGCAGCCTGGCCCGCAGATACTACGATTTTACAGGAGGATTGGGGCGGGCGTCGCTGCTTCTGGCAGAAGCGCGTGGTTTGGTCAAGAGCGGACATATTGAGCGGGCCAGAGATAAGGCTCTCGAATCAGCTGACGAGTATGCGCCGCTTTTCAGTCAGCCTGAGCATGCCTTGAGTGATGGTCAGCTTCTTGATTTCGGCGAAGCGTATATCATTGCCAATCGACTGGACGAGGCTGTCGCCGTTCTGCTTGAAGTGGAAGAATCATCTCTCCGCAGAGAGTATCTTTTGGGAACAGCCCAAAAAGCCGCAGGAGATTGGGACGGTTCAGTCGAGACCTTCCAAAAGGCCGTCCGACAGTACGAAAATGAACAGGATCAGGCCAGCATGGTCTCGCTTTCATTCCTCGGTCTGGGAGAGGCCCTGTTCAGGCAGGGGAATTATGATTCGGCCATCACGACTCTGGACGTTCTGCTGAAGAATGATCCCGGCAGTTTGGATTCCCGCTATCCACCCTATCCGGCCTTTGAAGACGGGTATATTCTGGACGATGCACAATTTCTCACCGGACTTTGCACGCTCATGCTGAATCACTACACAGAAGGTGTCGCACGCCTGCTCGAAACAGAGAAATTCTATCCGCAGCTCAATTATGGTCAATTTGTGAGCGATGAAGCAGAGCAATTGGTGAATGCGCTGAGTGCGTCAAACGGGCCGTTACTCGGCCGTCTGGCCGGTCAGTTCGCCCAGCACTATTTTCAAAATCAGATGACACTTTGGACCCAATAGGCAGGGATGATCGTCAACATGGTGATGCCGTATATCAGACATCGATTTGACATCATGACTCGACTGTCGGTTCTCTCCTTCGTTCTTCCGGCTGTCTTGTCCTGCGTGCTATTCTCGAAATCATGTACAGCACAGCAGGCACAACCTCGTCCATTTGAATTGATTTCTCCGCAGCACGATATGACGATTCGTGAGCGCTCGGTAACATTTCAATGGGAGGCCGCTGAACCGCAAAACGTATCGCACACCCAGCCTGTTCGATACGAAGTGTCATTCTGGTCGAATCGGGATGATTTTGGCGCATCGTATACTGTACATATCTCCGATTCCACACGAACCAACCCCCAATTGCGTTTGACAGATTTTCGCGACACTTTTCGCCGGCACGGGCGCTATTTCTGGCACGTGACAGCCCTTGATTCCAACGGCGGCGAGACAACCTCTCCGGTTTGGAGTTTCATTGTCGGCGTTCCCGGAACACAGAAATCCTATGCTCCCAATACATTCCTTTACGCACTCGAAGCCCAATACGTTCAACGTGTCAAGATGCAGGATTATTCCAACTTTCTCGATACAGTTTCACCGACGACCAATCTCAGAAGTTTTTCAGATATCGGTTTCATTTTCATGCAAAGCATCGGCGCCAAACCGCATCTCGATCTTCAAGAAAAATTTTACATCATTTCACATGTTGGCGTCGGATTGGGCTTGTCCGGGCGTGTCCGTCTTGTGCAAAACCAGTATGTTTCGGTCCATCCTCGCATCGGCGCTTCAGTCGCCCACTTTTCGACCGGTTTGCGCGATTACGCCAGCTCACTGGTTGATGTCCGGCTCGGTTGTGACTGGATCGTTATGCCCAGGGGATATTTGACCCTGCGTACCAGTTGGTTGCCCGTTTATCATATCCGTTACGCCCAAAAAGCGGGCGGACTCCGGACATTCAAGGGAAGTGGGTGGGAAGTGGGGATCCGATGTATTCTTTCACAAAATATTGTAGCTCCGTTCCGCATCCTCGGAATGGAGATTGATTTTCAACGTATCCCGCTGGAGGTGGCCTTCGGCAGTGTCACGGATTCGTACACGCAAGTTCGCATGCCGATGCGCCGTTTAACCGTCAGCTATCTTCTGCGATGAAGATGGCGAACGCACTTATGCGACGGAGGATTTTCTGATGGTTTTTTTAAACCGGTCGATTCGCACTTTTCAGGTTGTCTTGCTTCTCGTGTTACTTTCCACTGGTTTCGTCAGTGGCGGGCAGAACAGGGAAGAGCGCATCGCCATCACCGATGTGCAGCGGGTCATCCACAAGAACTGGTTGGGTATTCCGCACAAATTCGATTGCACTTTGTCGTGGGAGCTTCATCGGCTGCAGGATGATGCTTCGTGGGACAGGATCGATATATCTGATCTGGATGCCTGCCGGATTGTCTGTCGAAAGGACGATGGAACTTGGGAGGAAGTGCTCTCAACCGAGATCAATGGCGCTGCCGCTACATTTGAGGATTTAAAGGTCGGTGTCAAATATGCTTTTATCGTCCAGGGCATACGAAACGGGATACGGATCGCTGTATCTGATACGACACGGGTTTTAACCGGTCGAACACTCAACACTGCCCAGACCGGCGGTATCGGAACATGGATTCGCTGGATACCTTTCAACGGGCGTTTCCCCATGGCGGTTATCGGTCGCGGTTATGTTTTTGACACCTCAACCAAAGCAGGGAAGATCGCTTTTCACCTTATCTGGAATTTCTTCATCGCCGGCATGGTGATTATGTTCTTCTGTTTTCGTTATCTGCGCCTTCAGGTTGTCTTTCCACTGAAGAAGGGGCTCTATTTCGGCAGGGGATTCGAAGACATTTATCAGCAAGGACTCTCAGACGATTTCCGCGGTATTGTGAAAGATTGGCGTAATGTTGTCGAGGATAATAACCAACATATCCGGAATGGGCTTGAAGACGGCAACCAGGATTGCGTTGCGGAGATCGAGGCTGAGAACGTCCGATTCTGGCGGTCTCGGGGAACCGATGCGATTCGCAAACTTTTGGATCGGCTTCAACCTTTTCGTCAGTATCCATCCGCCCGGATCGTCCAGGCCGGACTTGAAAAACATGAATTGGGGGGATTCCGGTGGCTCCAGGTTTCAAGAGAAGTTGATCGCTCCATTGAAAACCGGGCGTCATCCGAACTCGAACAGCTCCGACGGAACAGCCACATGGACTGGCTCTGGAACCTGGGAACCCTGGCGCCCTTACTGGGACTCTTCGGTACGGCCACGGGCATTTCTTTTGTTTTTGCCACATTAACCATGCTGAGAACAGACGTGACGCAGAATGTGCTCGTCCGTCGTTTATCCGGCGGTATTTTCGAAGCTCTATGGACCACTATCGAGGGGCTTTTTGTGGGTATCATTCTGATGTTGGTCTATTACTACTATCAAAACAAGTTGAACTGGATCTATTCGAAATGGGAAGAAATGTATGTCCGCATTTCCGAGAAAATGTAACCATTATTAATCTGTAAGGGCCGTATGACCTTTATCCGAAAACAAGAGAAGAAAGGGTTGAGCCTGCCCGGGCTCATCGATATCATCTTCTTGTTGCTCATCTTCTCGCTTGTGACGCTTTCGTTTTCAGAAGCACAGGTTGAGGCTCGAAAACGGGGAGAGCAAACCTCTGAAATACGTTTACCTGAAACAGATTTTCAGGAATCATTTCCTGGCAGTCGTGTATTACAACGACTGCTCTACCAGGTTGAGACGATCGATCCCGAAGATTCCGAAAGTCCCAAGATCGTTTATGTGTTACAGCCTTCACCGTCAGATTCAGTTACGATTTCAGATGCGCGCCAGCGGGCCATTGATGACTCGCTTTTTGCAGTGTTTCCTTCGAATTTCCTAGAAATGAGCGATCGTACTTTCTCACAGACGCCACCCTGTACGTTGATTGCAAATTCGCTGAGAAGGTATAAGGAGATCCATTTTCTGGAACCCAGTTTCGCCAATGCTGTCGAGATAAGGGCTGTTCGTGACACGGAATTTCGCATCATTAATTTTATCATAACACAGTGCAGCGCCTACGGCGATACGATTCCTCGGTTTGTGTTGCACACTTTGACTGGAAGCGAGGAGAGCCTTGCCGCTGAAAGATAAAAAGCGCCCCAAAGAGCGCATTGAGCTTGTCTCTCTTATGGATATGATTTTTATTTTGCTGGTTTTTTTTCTGGTGACCAGTTTTGTGATTCGAATGCCCTTGCAAGAGCGCACACTTTTTGTGCCTACGCCCAACAATGAAGTGGGGCGGGCCCAGATTCTGATCCAGTTCATCGATTCCGAAAATGTTTTTTGGCTCGATGAAACCGCTGCAACAGTGACCGAAAACATCGAACAGGAATTTGGATATCTTTCGGCCCAGCGTCTTCGCGACAGGATTATCTCAGAACTGATCAACAGAAACACAATGTCTGTTGAGCGGCTTAAATTACAGCTTGACAAGTTGAAACAACGAGCCGGTGATGATCCTTTTTCCCGCTTTTTTATTCTGATCCGATGTCCTAACAACTTGCCGTACGATCGCGTGATTGATGTGATTGGCCAGGTTTCCGACAGTAATTATCCTAATATTCGTTACGGTTGTACTGGAGGTACATTGACTGAGATAAGATCGTGCCGACGTATTGACACTGTTGTTGAGGTGGATTCCGAGACAGGGCAACGGCGGAAAAATATCCGGATCGATTTTTAATCAAAATATGACAATGGATTGTTGATTGAGAATGAGATCCTTTTTAAGAACAGTATAGCCCATGAAAAGTGGACATGTTGATCCCCAACAGCAATGCTTTGAATCGTGCCCTGACAGGCAAACAGGTTTTGCTTAAATGAAATTGTCCGCAGAAATATTTCATCAAGACATGACCGTGGCGAAAACACGATTAATCTGGTTTTATGGTATTGGCGCTGTTGGAGTACTTATCCTCCTTGTGATCGCCTGGCGTGAATGGGCGTGGCGCCAGCTTCCTCTTGACACAGTGAGAATACCACCAATCGTGAATGAAGAAGTTCTTGAGATCCCGCCTCGTCCTGGTGTGCGGGGTGTTATCATTGCGGGCCCAACCATCGAGCCGTTGACCTTTGCGATTGACCTGAACAAGTCGGGCGGTCAGAGTCTTAACTGGCTGGAACTCAGGGCTGTGGATCCACATACAGATGTCAAGGTGACATGTCGCGTTGATCCACAGGGGCGACTCGATTTCAGGCAGGGTGATGTTTTGATGGAAGGACACACAGAAGCCGGGATGATGATTCAGGCGGCATTGCGAACGTGGGTTTACACACCGTACAAATCGGGCGTTATCCGCTTCTGGTTTAATTTACCGTCAAAGGGCCGCAAACTCATCATCGACACACATCAACTGAACCGGAGGGCTGACATCCCGCCGCATATTCCGGTTTACGATGGCAAACTCCATTTGGTGGATGGGGTCCCGTTGCAGGAGGTTCACATCGGAGGGTATTTCTGATTTTTAACATGTCCAACTTGGAAAAATATCAGAATGAAATTCCGTGCAACAGAGTCAGAAAAAAGCGAGGTAGGGTGCATGCGTGTGCTCCGTACAGCCGTAGTGATGATACTGGCGTTTGTCAGCGTCGGTCTGGGACAGCAATTTTACCGTTCAGCAGGACTAGACTTGTTCAATCAGGCGCAGTATAAAGCTGCTATCGATTCTCTGGTTCAGTGGGCCGATACGTATTCAGCCGATCGCGGTATCGTCTATTACTACATTGGCGAAAGCCATTATAATCTGGGGCTTGATGCTAATGATCTAACCACGTCGGCAGGGGCGTTTGAGCAGGCTCTGGACTATTTTACCCGCGCCCAGCAACAAACCGATCTGATTTCCCAGCATTCCGAGAAAGTCAGTGAGGCGAAAGTGAAAGTCGGATGGTGTCACTTCCGTCTGGCTGAGCTGTCGCTCAATCCATCGGCACGACTGTTGCAGGCGCTACAGGCATTCACGGATGCCTCCGCATCCGGATCCGATACGCTCTCGGTTCATGCACGTTATCTGGCTGCAGAATGCCATCTACGTATCGCCGAAACCCGTCGCATGGGCGTGCTGCTTTCAGAAAATCCAGCCCGCGTCGAAGATTTGGCACAACAAACTATTCAACATTTGCAGCAGGCGAGGAATTTATTTAACCAGGTTGCCGGGGCTCGCACCGCCAGTGTTCATCTGCGAACGAGCGCACGACTGCGCTCACGAGATCTCTTTATCATCTGGGGTGGTCTTTATCAGACCATGCCCGAAGATGTGTTCAGAACGATCAACGATTCTGAGAAACAGGGGATGCCTATCCAGACAGCTGTTTCGCTGTACAGTCTGACAAATTACCAAAGACTTCTGGCTTCGCTTGACCGGCTTTCGCGAGTGGCGTTTGAACCAGCCATTGCCTACTCACGCGCCTTTCGCATGTTATCTGCCTATTTGGTTACAGGGGAGGACAGCGACAGGCACGGTCTGAATGTGGCACTTGATAGTCTTCGGTGGTCACTTTTCCAAAACGACAAGATGTTTCTTGAAGCTTCGAGAGACCTGAGAAGTCCCCTCATCGAAGATCCCTTTATCCGTTTGAGTGACACCCAGCGGAGTTTGTACGCCCGGGTCGCTGGACAGATTCCTGAAGCATGGTACTGGCTGGGTTGGGCACAATTTATTGCAAATGTACCTGATGCAGAAGGTCAATTCAGACGGTTTCTTCAAGAGACTGGCAATATTCCCTGCGATGCACGGCTGACTGTTCTAAGGGAAGATGCACAATACAGGTCACTTTTTCTACGGTTCGATCAACACGCGGCTGATCAAACTGTCTTGCGCGATTTAAAGGGTGAGATTGAAGCTTTCAGTCCCTCGACGCCGTCTCTTCAGATTCAGGTGCAACTGTTGCTTCAATTGGTCCGCGTCGGGTTGAATGAGCCCATATGGGGTGCAATTTTACAGGGAGCGACAACTGAAGATCGTCTGCAAGGCGCCTTCATTCTGATCCGAAATATGCTGGTTCGAGCAAGCCGCGTTACGGGGCAGGAGCGGGTGCCGTATCTTCGGTATTTGGACAAACTTTTCGAGATTACTCAGGATCGACGGTCTGAAGGTACGGTTTTTTATCGGGGGCTGGCCCGTTTTCTCCAGGCAGAGATTCAGGAGACAGCGGACACCAAGCGCAGTTACTACACGTCTGCAGCAGAAATTCTCGGTCAAACGAGCGGTCAATATCAGCGTGAAGGATTGTATGTCCAGGCCCGAAGTTATTTTGCCGCAGCGAAGCACGAGTTCAATGATCGTCGACGAAGGGGGATGTACGAACGCGCGAAACCGCTGTTCGAGCAATTGATCAATGTATCAAAAAGTCTTCGGTCTGTCTATTATCTCGGTGAAATATTCCGTATTGAAGGGAATGATCTGGCTGCACGCAGGTGCTACGAATCTGTCATGGCCCGAACACAGGGAACAGCCCGGGGCGCCTTCTGGTTCAATAACGCCCGCGCTGGTCTGCGAAGCGCAGGGATTCGGGGCGATACAACGGCACTCAACGGTATTGCCATACGCGGCGTCGAATACCCTGAACGTCTATTGGTTGAAGATGGAGAGGCGATTTCTCTTGAACGGTTTGCCGATCCAGATTATGTCAGGCGTCAGTATTGGCAAGAAGCATTGAATATGCTGGTTGCGTTCGGTCTGCCCAAGCGAGATTTGTATCCGTCTAAATTCAGACTATCCGGATCACGTTTTAATCAGCGGGCATTCCGCACGATCACTGCGGGCATCAGTGAACGCATTGGTACAATCACATCGGGAATTGAAATCGATGTGAAGCTTCCCGACGGTGTTCGACGTGATCTCCGTGTTACGTTAGACGGTGTGCCTCTGGATCCTGGTCTCCGCGGGACATACGAAAAATCACCTCTCTCCCTTAATCAGGAACTGCTCATCCGTGTCGAAAATCCGTCCTGTTATCCCTTCAGTGAACGCATGCGTTTGACGAAGCCAGGCGTGGAACAAAAAAGGATTTTCTTGTCACCACGCATGACATTCACACAGGAGGGAATGGGTGTTACAGCTGGCACGCAGATGCTTCAGTTCCCACAGCGACTGGATGCTAACCAGTTACTGCAAGTTTCGGGACCACCGATATCCAGATCCACCTTTATTTATCGGGATTTTGAGAAAGATGTCCAGTATAGAGATATCGCACATACGGCGACTCTCAATGCATTCCTTGTCGTACACAGCCAAAAGGATCAGATTCAGATCTATCGAACCGACGATATGATGAGTTTTGATCGCGAGCTGCCACTCGTTTTTGAACATGAATCTGAAGCCCTCGTATCACCAGAGGGTATCGATGTAAACGCCCGAGGCGATCTTTACATTGTCGACTGGGGCAGACATCAGATCTCGGTTTTCCGGCAAGATGGAACGCACATCCATTCATTCGGTAGTTTGGGGATCAACACACCAACTGATGAAGGCCGCCAGGTTCGCCTGACATTCCCGGCTCGAATCGCTGTAGCGGAAGATCGGGAAGGCGTTTTAGTCGACGGAGAACGGCTGTATCGATCTCCAATTCTGTTTATTACAGACCGGAATGGTATTCAGATTACCGATGTCCAAGGCGGGTATCTAGGATCCATCGTGCCTGCGGGGATACAAAAGGGTGTTCTATACGATGTCGCTGTGAGAGGATACGGACCTGGTATGACTATCCAGGTTATTGACCGCCATCGAGGACAGGTGCTTCGATTTACGGCCCAGTTATCCGGCAATCCTTAACGTTCTATCCCAATTAAAGCATATTTAAGAGTAAGGCATCCTTCTCCTCCAGGGTGAACGATACGTAGTCCAATTCAACCGAGACAACTTTTAATCGTATTCTCCATTCCAAGCCTTGGTAGCATCTCGATCTGATCAAGCAGGGACCAGTCGTTATGTTTATCATGAGCATGATCATCCAAATTATTTCTCTGTGAAACAAATATACGTATGGACATCTTGCCGCTGAAAACGAAAGTGATCGTCAATCCCGATTCCAATCCGCGGGTGTTGAAGCGCCACTTGCGTCCTGCCCTGCGCATTTTACGCAATGCAGGGTTTGAACTGTCCATCACCTTCACAAAGGGGCCGGATCAGGTCGAGCCTGTCGCCAGAAAAGCTGCTGACCAAGGATTTGATGTGATCATTGCTGTCGGTGGAGACGGAACAACAAACGAATCCATCAACGGTATTATCGGCCAGAACGTGGTTCTCGGACTGCTGCCCATCGGAGGCAGCAATGTGCTGGCCCGCGAACTGGGATATCCCATGGATTTGTGTGATGCAGCGCGGCTCATCACAAGACGGTCCAGGCGGAAAATAGACCTGGGTTGCATCAACGGGCGGTATTTTAGCATGATGGCCAGTTGCGGATATGACGCGTATGCCATCAGCCGAACCAGTCTGAAAGTTAAACGATTCCTCCGAAGATACGCCTATCTTTTTGCTGGTATTAAGGACTTCTTGGGCTATACGCCGACAGAAATCGAGGTCGTCATCGACAATAACAAAGCCATCGACAAAGGCACACTCGTTGTGATTGGTAATTCCCATTTTTACGGCGGCACACACCAGATGACGCCCTATGCCGAGATCGATGACGGCTTTCTTGATTTGTGCATTTACCAGGGGAAAACACAAATCGGACTGGTGCGTTTTGCTCTGGCGATGTTTTCACGGCAGCATTTAAACATGAAAAACGTCAAATACTATCGCGTTCGCCGCATCGAGATGCGATCGTCGAAAAAAACCATGGTTCAGGTTGACGGAGATCCTCTGGGCGAGCTTCCCATGACTGCACATGTTGAACCTCGAATTCTTGACGTATTCTGCTAAATGAGAAAAGTATCCGTCCTGAAATTATTTCCACGATACGTTATGAGCGGTCTGTAGCAGCAACCG
>CAZDVF010000020.1:0-17006 GCA_964508725.1 uncultured bacterium
TGTTTTGATAAATTTGCCGAGTAACTGCGAACCCAACAAACCGCCGACTGCGCCCGTCAGGCAGCCGAACATAAATTGACCGATGGGATTGACGCGACCTTTCTTCTCAACGTCCGCATCAATGACCATGGATGGATGGGTTGCCTCCGCGGAAGATGAAACCAGCACAGCCCGTGAAAACGGCCGCGGCTGTAATCCGGTTTGGGTCTGCCCTGCAAGCTGAATCGAAAACAAAAACATGCTCATCGTCCAAAATATTCTCACCAGGCGATTCCTTGGCATCGCGACTCCCTTCACAGACGCGACAGTTGATAGCCCGCCGTTCCACACAGAGCGGGCAGCAGGAGAAATGGAATCGTCAGGCCGCCTGACTGATTATGTAAAAAGGAATAGATCAACGACGCCGCCGACCAGCGCGCCCACAAGCGCGCCGGCAAAATGCCCGTTCATCTTCTCCATATCACCAAAAATATATACTCCAAAAGCGCTTCCCACTGTCAGTCCCGTTATCCCCCCGATGAACAATCCTCCCAATCCAGCCAACTCGTGTCCTTCGGGACGAAGACATGCCTCAATTCCAAAACCGATACACGCGGCAGCAAAACCCACTCCCAAACCCGACAAACCGCCGGCAAACACCTGCAGGGGGATTTTCAAAGCGCTGGATGATCCCAGACGGGCGCTGTCCGACATCAGAACCGATCGGCTGAACCGATTCGAACTCCGACTCACATCGGTGGGATGCTGCATCCCGTCTGCAGTCTGTCCGGCCAATCCGGATGTCAGCACGAGGATAACTGCCCCTGCAATTAGTCGTTTAGACAACCTTACCTCTCTCATGAATTGGACGATTCCCCCTCGCATCACGGAATCTTCCGCAGCGCGGTGTGCGCCAGTCCGATTTCGGTGAACAGCAGGATCGCGGCCAGTCCGACCAGGTAGTAGAACAATTCGGAGAAGCGGGTATACTCCTCAACCTTGATCTCGGTCCGCTCCATGGCGTCGATTTCCTCGTAGATCGTCTCCAGCTCCTGCCGGTCCGTGGCGCGAAAATACTTGCCGCCCGTCATCTCGGCGATGCGTTTGAGCGTGGCGTCGTCGATATCCACCTGCATGGGCACGTACCGTTTGCCGAAAAAGGGATCGTTCACAGGGTAAAGCGCTGTGCCGCGGCTCCCCGCACCGACAGTGTAGATGCGCACGTCAAATGCCTGGGCCGCCTGCGCAGCAGTCACCGGATCGATCTGTCCGCGGTTGTTCCGGCCGTCAGTGAGCAGTACGATCACCTTCGACTTGGCTTCGCTCGTGCGCAGCCGGTTGACCGCCGTGGCCAGTCCCATGCCGATGGCTGTGCCGTCTTCGATCATCCCCACATGGATCTCGTCCAAGAAACTGAGGATGATCCCGTAATCCAGCGTCAGGGGACACTGGGTGTAACTCTCGCCGGAAAAAACCACCATGCCGACGCGATCATTTTTCCGGCCCTTGACGAATTCTGCAGCCACCTGCTTGGCCGCCTCCACCCGGTTGGGTTTGATGTCTTCGGCCAGCATCGAGCTCGACACATCCATCGCAAGCACGATGTCAATGCCCTGGGTCGTCACCTCTTCACCGGTCATGCCCGACTGGGGCCGGGCGAACGCCACAATGAGCAGTCCGATCGTAAGCAGGCGGAGGAGAAACAGCACATCCCGTTGCCGGCCCGACGTCTTGCCCCGCACATCTTTCAGGAATCCCAGATGGGAGAAACGAAGCGAGGCGCTGCGATGGTGTCGCCCCTGAAAATACCAGACCGCAAGCAGTGGCAGGATGACCAGCAGAAACAGGAAGTAAGGATGTGCAAACCGCAGGAACATGGTTACGTTTGCGCCTCCTGGTTTGGGTCTCTCCCATTCATCGTCGGAACGACTTCAGGTTCTGGGATTTTATCCGAATTTGTCGGGTCGGCGTTCTCTTCCTGGGAATCCGGAGACTTGACATCGGATCGTGGAGCTTCCATCAGGACCCGGGTCCGCTCCACAAACGTGTATGCCATCTGGAGCGTGTCGGCTGTCTCGGCCCCGGACGGAATGCGTTTGGCAAACTTGACCAAATCACAGCTGTCAAGAAATGTACGGATCAGCGTCAGATCATTGAGTGAAATCTCAACGCCCGCCAGATCGTTCATCACTTCAGTCGTGGTCATCTCCATGGCCGTGATGAAGTAACGTCCCTCCAGATACTGACGGATGATCTCGGAGAGGTTGATGTAAAACATCTTGATCTCGCCTCGCGCCAAAAGGTCGGACGCCTTCAGCCTGTCCAGCGCCTCAAGGGCCAGTTCGTGCGGCGGCCTGGACGGCGCCTGCCGCACTGGCAGCAGCCCCTTGCCTGCCTTTTTCCGTCGGTAGAGGATAATTCCCGCGACCGTCAGGGTTAGCGCGACAACCGCAAAAACAATCCAGCGGATCAGAGGCAGCCAGTTCCTGGGGATTTCAACAGGCGGCTTGATGTCTCTGATGTCCCCTGCCTCGCTGGGCTTGACACTCTCAACCACAATCTGGATGGGCTCCGTGCGAAGCGCACTGGACAGTGTGTCGCCGGGCGTCGTGTAGAGGACGGTCAGCGGTGGAATCTCGAATTCGCCGGTCATGAAAGTGGAAATGACATACGCTGCTGACGAAACGATCTGTCCGTCCCGTTTCACGGGATCATGCGCCGCGTAGTCGCGGATCTCGAATCCGCCCAGATTGGCGCCCAGCCCGGGCAGCTCAACAGTGACATCTTCGTCATGGACTACGGTTACGGTGTACGTGATCAGGTCGCCGATGGTGATGCGCGCCTTGTCCACTGCAGATGAGACACTGATTTGCGCGTCCTGTGCGTGGATTGCATCAACGCCGGAACCAATGGCAAAATTGATCCCGAACAGGAGGAGGGACAGATGTCGCATCGAACGCTTCATGTTAGCGGACCAGATCGTCGTAAATCTCCACTTTTTCTGTGCGCATCATCCGCTGTATCAGGGCTTCGTATGCCTGCTGCTGTCGTTCGCGCAGCAGGTCTTCGGCCACGGTCTTGCGGACTTCCGCCAGGCTCTTCTGCCGTTTGACTGCGCCCTTCTCATCCTTCTCGGTGTATCGGTCTTTATGGGCCTCGTAGAAGAGGCTGATATCATTATCTTCGATGTGGATCTGCGAGGCGATCTCGTCTTGCAGGTATTTCTGGACCATGAGACTCTTCCTGGCCTGAAAGGCGCCCTCGACAACATCCTTGTCGCTCTCAAGCCCCTTCCGCTTGGCCGCGTCGTAGAACAGCTCGGTGGCCACCAGCTGGCGAAGAAACTCGGTCTTGGCCTTGGGATCGGCCACCTGTGAGCGGACGTAATCGGGAAGCTGCCCGATGTGATGCGCCAGATCGCCGGTCGTAATTTCCCGATCACCGATGCGGGCAACGACCGTGCCGGGCAGTGATTTCGGCGCGGCATCCGGTTCGAGACTGGTGGCCTCATCCAGCGCCTGCTTGGCATCGGCGGACCGGTCGAGCCGTTCGAGACACGCGATGATCTGTTTGTCGACCTGGGGAAGAATCTGGCTGTCGGGGAAAACGTGTTTGACCTTGAGGTAATGGGCCATGGCGTTCTCGTAATCGTGAAGCCGATCGAAATAGATGTTCCCGATGATGAAGTGGATGTTGGCCCGCTGTGTTTCATCCACATCGTAGAGATCGAGATACCGCTGATACTCGGCCACAGCCTGGGGATAGAGCTCCCGGTTGTAAAGCGCGTTGGCGTATTCGCGTACCTTTTCGTCTGAAATATTTGGTCCCTGTTTTTGGGAGCATCCCGCGAAGACGGACAGGATCACGATGATTGCAATCGAGAAAATGGACAGCCGTTTCATATCCTTGATCCTCGGATTGGTGTTGTGTCAGCGGAACCGCTTCGCCCGCATGCGGAAAAAACGCATCAGGGGTTCGATGTACGGTTCGTCTGTGTGAATGACAATGGAGTCGACGTCCATCCGCTTGAACAGCCGGTCGCGCCGCGTGAGAGCTTCGGAAGTTTTATGCACAAAAAGGCGCGAAACCTCCCGGTCGGATGTATTCAGCAGGATCTGCTCACCCGTCTCGGCGTCCTCCAGTTCGATGTACCCAATGCGGGGCAGTTCCAGCTCGCGGGGATCGACAATGTGTATCCCCACGATATCGTGCTTCTTGTTGGCGATGCGCAGCGCCCGTTCGTAACTGTCTGAAATATAATCCGAAACCAGAAAAACCACACTCCGCCTGCGGATCACGCGCGTCAGGTATTCCAGCGCAGCGGCGATGTCTGTCTGTTTGTCCTCGGGCTTGAAATAGAGCAGCTCCCGCAAAACACGCAGCACGTGAGCTTTGCCCTTGCGCGGAGGGACAAACTTCTCCACCTTGTCTGTGAAGATGATGAGTCCCACTTTGTCATTGTTCTTGATGGCGGAAAAGGCGAGAAGCGCGCAGATTTCCACAGCGATTTCGCCCTTCATCCGCTCGAAAGTGCCGAATTCGCCGGATGAACTGGCGTCGACCATGAGCATGACCGTCAGCTCACGCTCTTCCTCGAAAACCTTGACAAAGGGATGTCCGGTACGCGCAGTCACGTTCCAGTCGATGGTGCGGATGTCATCGCCAATCTGGTATTCACGGACTTCGGAGAACGCCATGCCCCGTCCCTTGAAGACGGAGTGGTACTCGCCGGAAAAGACGTCGTTTACAAGGGAACGTGTGGTGATTTCCAGACGCCGCACTTTTTTTAAAATCTCTTTTGGAATCATAAACTCAAAATCAAATTTCGCATTTTACCCATTGCCCCTCGCCTCTTGCCTTTTGCCCGATCACGGCACCTCAATCTTGTTGAGGATTTTCCGCACCACGTCTTCGGCGCTCATCTCTTCTGCTTCAGCTTCGTAGGTCACGATGACGCGATGGCGCAAGACATCCATGCCGATGGCGCGCACATCTTCCGGCGTCACATAGCCCCGCCGCTTGAGAAAAGCGTGGGCCTTGGCTGTCTTTGCCAGGTAGATGGAGGCCCGTGGCGACGCGCCGTACGAGATGAGTTCGGTCAGATCATCCAGCCCGTAAGATTTTGGATTGCGTGTGGCAAACACGATATCCACAATGTATTGTTCGATCTTGGGATCGATGTACACCTCTTCGACGACCTGTCGGGCCTTGATAATATCTGCCGGATTGATGACAGGAGACGGTGCGGGTTCCAGTCCTGTGGACATACGGCGCATAATCTCCAGTTCTTCTTCGGGTGTGGGATACCCAACCGACAGTTTCATCATGAACCGGTCAACCTGCGCTTCCGGCAGGGGATACGTTCCCTCCTGTTCGATGGGATTCTGCGTCGCAAGGACGAGGAATGGATCATCGAGGGGAAACGTATTTTCTCCAATCGTCACGGTCCGCTCCTGCATGGCTTCAAGCAGGGCGGATTGGACCTTGGCCGGAGACCTGTTGATCTCGTCAGCCAGGATCATGTTCGAAAAGATGGGACCCTTCTTCGTCTGAAATCCGCCCTTCTTCTGATCGTAAATCAGCGTTCCAATCAAATCAGCGGGAAGCAGGTCCGGCGTAAACTGGATGCGCTGAAATTGGGTTTGGATGGCGGCCGACAGCGTCCGGACAGTCAGGGTCTTAGCCAGTCCGGGTACGCCTTCGAGAAGAACGTGACCGTTGGACAGGAGCCCGATCAGAAGCCGTTCGATCATGGTTTTCTGACCCACAATGACCTTGCCGACTTCCGTTGTCAGCGTTTCGACAAAGGCGCTCTCTTTCTGAATCTTCTGGTGAATGGCTTCGATATTTTGATCCATGCATCCTCCTGAAATTCAAATGTTCGGATTCTGCTTGATGAATTCAGTTCCGTGTCGGCGAAAAAGGAAATCCCCATCGGGGATGCCTTCGTGATGTCGGGATTTCAGACGTTCAAGTTCCCGAAAGTTTTGAACTTTGGATTCAACATCCCGAAAATCTGTACGTCAAGCCGGACTTCAAAATCAGCCCCAGATACGGACGATCGTCGGACACATCAGCCCGACGACCGCTTGCGCAGCCCTTTCCATTTCTTTTTCCGGGAAGCCGCTTCATCCGCTTTGCGCTGCGCCTCTCTGGCCTCGGCCAGGTGTGATTCCAGAACCGTCTCCACCGTGGTATAGGCTTCCTCGAGTTCCGCCTGGGTCGCCTCTTGTCCCGAGAACTTGATCACATCTGATCTGGTAAGGAATGACTCACACCTGACAGAAAGCGATTCGTCAAGTCCTTCCGTACGGAGCTGCCGGATGAGTTCCGATGTGGTCGCCTCCATCGCAGGAATGCCGAACTTGTCTGTGATGTACCGGCGAAACAATTTGGACAGATCGTCGAAAGCCTGCAACCGGTCTCCGCACGTCAGGTCCACCGTCTCCTTCAGATCACAAAGGTATGATTCTTCGATGATCGACCGGACTGAATCTGCAGAGTCGGTTTCCATTCTCTTTCGTCGCTTCGTGAGGACAAAACCTGCAAAGCCGCCGAGGACAGCAACCGGCAGCAGAACCCACATCCACACAAAACGCCGTTCACCTGGTTCAGGAACCGCAGAGACGACTTCCACACCGATCCGTTGGGTCATGAGCGAATGGGACTTTCCGGACCGTTTGTCTGTGTACGTCAGAGCGATGGGCTCTACATACGCCATGCCCAGGTTCTGGCCGCGCAGGATGTAACCGATCTCTTTGATGGCCTGTTTTCCGGCCGAGGTCCCGGTCACACGATTGGCAGACGACGATCCGACAATCTGAAGATTGGTCAGGATCGGCTCATCCGCATCGCCGATCTCGATGAGATCCAGATCGCCTTCCCACGCAATGCGAACCGTGAGCGCCGCAGTCCGGTTCAGCGGAATCCTGCTCGGTTCCGCGAGAACGGACAGCGTCACCTGCGTCTCAAGCGTTTGGGAAGCGTCCTGGAATCCACCGCCTGCATAAAAAACAAATACTGGGAACAGAAGAAAAAGTGGAATGTGTCTGATTTCTCTCATCATTTTTCACATCATATTTTTACCAGAATGTATGTTCAACACGCTGACTAAAAAAAAAGTTCCCAGAGAAAATGACAAAAAATGCCTCCAAAAAAACAAACCGAAGCTCCATTCCCGATGCGTTATGAGGACTCCGGTTTGAGTAAAAACACTGCAAATGATTCAGTTCTGGGATTCACTGCTTAAGCTTTTCAGCGCAGGGATCTCGTTGATATCCTTCCCGAGATACTGGAGTTCCCACTTCACCGATTCAACAAGCTCGTGTTCAGGATACGTCTCAAGGAAAGTCTGGTAGGCCATCCGCGCCCTGGATGTGTCACTGGCGCTGTTGGCGTAGATGAATCCAATCATGAACTGACAGGGGGGCGCGATATGGCTGTCAGGATACTCCCTGATCACACGCTCAAGCGTTGTCACCGCCTTGGGGAAATTGCGCAACGCATTGGCGTAAACAAGTCCGGCTCTGTACAGAGCATCAGCCGACTGCGGACTGCGGGGATACACTTCCGCCACCTTCTCGTACTGCGCCACCGCTTCACTGAATTGCTCTTTTTGTTCGAATGCTTTGCCTTTTTCGATCATTTTTTCGTCGGGCATATGACCACACGACGTCAAAACAAACGCCATGACCATAAGGAACAAAATCCTCGAAAGGACCTGTTTCATGCGCAATCCTCCGTTTGTGAAGTGATTCTAACTTCGAGAATTTAAAGATGTTTCAGCGTAAAATCAAGGGAATTTTCATCTGCATTGATCCGGATCTTGTCTCCCGGCTTGATATCACCGGTCAAAATGCGATTGGCGAGCGGATTGGCCACCAACCGCTGGATGGTTCGTTTCAGAGGCCGCGCGCCGAATGCCGGATCGAATCCCGCGCGGGCAAGGAAGGACCGGGCCTCATCGGTCAGGATCAGCGCAATCCCCTGCGCCTGAACCATATTTTGGACCTTCTGAAACTGAATATCCACAATCTGTTCAATGTCCTGCATGGTCAGGGAGCGGAACACAATGATCTCGTCAATCCGGTTGAGGAATTCGGGGCGGAGCGTCTGCTTGAGCATCTTCTCCATTTCGCGTTTGATCTCTTCGGTCACAGCGTCCCGGTTGGCGTCGCTCATGCTCCCGGATTTCTCCATGATGTAGGACGCGCCCATGTTCGACGTCATGATGACGATGGTGTTCTTGAAATTGACCGTTCTCCCCTGATTGTCGGTGAGCCGGCCCTCGTCCAGAACCTGTAGGAGGACATTGAACACCTCGGGGTGCGCCTTTTCAATTTCGTCCAAAAGGACCACAGCGTACGGTTTGCGACGCACGGCCTCGGTAAGCTGGCCGCCTTCTTCGTAGCCCACATACCCCGGCGGCGCGCCGATGAGGCGCGAAACTGAATGCCGCTCCATGTACTCGGACATGTCAATCCGCACCATGGCCCCTTCGTCGTCAAAGAGAAATTCAGCCAATGCCCTGGCCAGCTCCGTCTTGCCCACGCCTGTGGCGCCCAGAAAGATGAACGATCCGATGGGCCGCGCCTCTTCCTGCAGGCCGGCCCGCGCCCGGCGAATGGCGTTCGACACGGCTTCTACGGCCTCATCCTGACCGATCACGCGCTGGCGGATGCGCTCTTCCATGTGCACGAGTTTCTCCCGCTCGCTCTCCATCATGCGCGACACGGGGATGCCCGTCCACTTGGCCACGATCTCGGCGATGTCTTCCTCGTCGACTTCCTCCTTGAGCATTTTACGATCTTTCTGGAGTTCGACAAGGCGGACATTGGTCTCGGCAAGTTGTTTGTCCAGATCAGGAAGCTTGCCGTATCTGAGCTCCGCCGCACGGGAGAGATCGCCATCGCGCTCGGCCCTGGCGCTCTCAATCCGGACGTGCTCAATCTCCTCCTTCAGGGAACGGATGCGGCTGATGGTCTCCTTCTCCATTTGCCAGTGGGCGCGCAACCCCCCGGCCTGCTCCTGCAGATTGGCCAACTCCTCGCGAATCTTGCCCAGCCGGGTCTTGGACGCCTGATCTTTCTCCTTCTTCACAGCTTCCTGTTCGATCTCGAGCTGCCGGATACGCCGCTCTGCTTCGTCCAGTTCTTCCGGCATGGAATCGATCTCGATGCGCAGCTTGGACGCCGCCTCATCCATCAGGTCGATGGCCTTGTCGGGCAGAAACCGATCGCTGATGTACCGGTGCGACAGGACCGCGGCGGACACGATGGCGCTGTCCTGAATCCGCACGCCGTGGTGCACTTCGTACCGTTCTTTCAGACCGCGGAGGATGGAGATGGTGTCCTCCACCGAAGGCTCGCCGACCAGTACGGGCTGGAACCGCCGCTCAAGGGCCGCATCCTTCTCGATGTGTTTGCGGTATTCGTTCAGTGTTGTGGCCCCAACACAGCGCAGATCACCACGAGCCAGCGCCGGCTTGAGCATGTTGGATGCATCCACGGCCCCTTCAGCTGCCCCGGCCCCGACCAGTGTGTGCAGCTCGTCGATGAAGAGGATGATTTCCCCTTCAGACTCGTGGACCTCGCGGAGCACGGCCTTCATCCGGTCTTCAAATTCGCCGCGGAACCTGGCGCCTGCGATGAGCGCGCCCATGTCCAACGCCACGATCCGTTTGGATTTGAGGTTTTCGGGCACATCGCCGGATACAATGCGGTGGGCGATGCCCTCGGCGATCGCTGTCTTGCCCACGCCCGGCTCGCCGATGAACACCGGATTGTTCTTGGTGCGGCGGGAGAGGACTTGCAAGACACGGCGGATCTCTTCGTCGCGGCCGATCACCGGATCGAGTTTGCCCTGCCGCGCCAGTTCATTAAGATCGCGGCCATACCGCTTCAGGGCCTCGTATTTGCCTTCGGGACTCTGGTCCGTCACCCGCTGCCCCCCGCGAATTTCTTTGAGGACTTTGAGGATATTTTCGGCCGTGACGCCCTCTTCCCGCAACAGATTGCCTACGGCTGACTTGGATTCGGACAGCGCCAGAAACAGGTGCTCGACACTGACGTACTCGTCTTTCAACTTTCGGGCCGAGGCCAGTGCGGACTCGAGAACCGTATTCAAGTCCTGGGACATATAGACCTGACCGATGCCTCCTGACACTTTGGGCAGCCGTTTGATCTCTTCAGCAGCTCCGGAATGGGTTGTCTCGGATGAGACGCCCAGTTTCTTGAAAATGGACGGGACCAGCCCCTCGCGGTCTTCCAGAAGAGCAGAAAGGAGATGCACTGGCTCGATCTGCTGATTGCCGTGCTCGCCCGCCGATTGCTGGGCCTTCTGCAGCGCCTCCTGCGCCTTCAGAGTGAATTTGTTGATGTCGATCATCATATCTCAGATACCTCTCAATGCTGCATGAATCCGTCCTTATAAATTCCACCTCGAGGGGGAGCACAAGGGGGTGCCGCACTGATCCCAGACACAGAATAACCATCCGGAAAAGAATTTATCTAAACGGCTGATCAGCTCCAATACATTCTCAAGGAGAAAGAACAAGATACAAAAATGGGAAAGGAGCTGTAACGCACACATCCCACCCCCCTATCAAACACTACCCAATCTCGACGGGGATCTCTTTGGGCTTCACCCGCTCGTGCTTTGGCAGTGTGACAGTCAGAACACCGTCCTCTATCTTGGCCGAAATCTTCTCTGCTTCGATTGAATCGGAAACCTTGAATACACGGTAGTAATTGCCGTCCTCAGTCTCGCGGACGATATAAGACTTGGCGTCGTGTATCTCTTTCATCGCGCGGCCGTAAACCAGCAGCTCTTCATCAGCCACCTTCACTTCCACATCGTCCTTCTTCACGCCAGGCATGAAAAGGGTCATGATAAACGTGTCGTCTGTCTCGATAATGTTGACTGCCGGCGCCTTGAGCGCTCCGGCTTCCCACTCACGCCGGATATCTTCCTGGTTCAGCATCTCAAGCCTCCATTACTTGTCGTCATCAACCACTTCAAAGTCGGCGTCTTCGACCTTGCCGTCGCCATCACCGGAATCAGCCTCATCAGTTTGAGCATCCTGTTGACCCTGCTGATCAGCGCCCTGCGCCTCAGCAGTCTGGGCGTACATTTTAGACGCTGCATCCTGCCAAACCTGATTCAATGCGTCGGTAGCCGACTTGATCTCGTCAAGACTCGATCCCTTGACAGCCTCTTTCACACGTCCAACACCCGCCTCGATCTTGTTTTTGGTTTCAGCATCCAGCTTGTCGCCGTACTCTTTCAGGTTCTTCTCAGTCTGGTAGACCAGCTGGTCTGCCGCATTTTTGGTGTCCACCTCTTCACGGCGCTTTTTATCGTCAGCAGCATGCGATTTGGCATCGTTGACCATCTTCTCGATTTCTTCCTTGGTGAGTCCGCTTGAGGCCTCGATCCGGATCGATTGCTCTTTACCTGTGGCCTTGTCCTTTGCTGACACATTGAGGATACCGTTGGCATCAATATCGAACGTTACCTCAATCTGGGGGATGCCCCGCGGTGCAGGCGGGATTCCGTCGAGATGAAACCGCCCGATCGTCTTGTTATCGACAGCCATCTCACGCTCACCCTGAAGCACGTGGATTTCCACAGTCGTCTGACTGTCTGCAGCAGTGGAAAACACCTCTGACTTCCGTGTCGGAATGGTTGTATTTTTCTCGATGAGCCTGGTGAACACGCTGCCCAGGGTCTCGATGCCCAGAGAGAGAGGCGTTACATCGAGGAGCAGGACATCCTTCACCTCGCCGCCCAGAACACCACCCTGAATGGCAGCGCCGATGGCCACCACTTCGTCCGGATTCACGCCCTTGTGCGGCTCCTTGCCGAACAACTCTTTCACCAGTTCCTGAACTTTTGGCACCCGCGTCATGCCTCCCACCAAAATCACCTCATCGATATTGCTGGATTTGAGACCGGCATCTTTCAGGGCGGTTTTACAGGGTTTGATAGATCGGGCAAACAAGTCATCGCAAAGTTGTTCGAACTTCGAACGCGACAGTGTCATGTTCAGATGTTTGGGGCCGCTGTCAGTGGCCGTGACAAATGGCAGGTTGATCTCCGTCTGTGCGGTGGACGACAGCTCCATCTTGGCTTTCTCGGCCGCCTCTTTCAGCCGCTGCAACGCCATGGGATCTTTGGACAAGTCCACGCCCTCGGCTTTCTTGAATTCATCCACCATCCAATCAATGATGCGCTGATCAAAGTCATCGCCACCCAGGTGTGTGTCGCCGTTCGTTGACTTTACTTCAAAGACACCCTCTCCCAGTTCGAGAATCGAGATATCAAAAGTGCCTCCACCAAGGTCGTACACGGCAATCTTTTCATTCTTCTTTTTATCCAGCCCGTAAGCCAGCGATGCCGCTGTGGGTTCATTGATGATGCGTTTGACATCGAGTCCGGCAATAACGCCGGCCTCTTTTGTCGCCTGGCGCTGACTGTCATTGAAATAGGCGGGAACAGTGATAACAGCCTCTGTGACTTTCTGCCCCAGATAATCCTCTGCAGTCTGCTTCATCTTCTGGAGGATCATTGCAGAAATCTCCGGCGGCGAGTATTCCTTGTCATCAATTTTGACCCGCGCCACATTGTTCTGACCGCGGACGATCTTGTAGGGGACTTCCTTGATCTCCTCTTCCACCTCACCGTACATGCGGCCCATGAAACGCTTGATGGAAAAGATTGTATTCTCCGGATTGGTCACGGCCTGCCGTTTGGCCGGAGCGCCCACTAACCGCTCTCCGCTCTTGGAAAAAGCCACCATCGAAGGCGTGGTGCGCGTGCCCTCTGCATTGGGGATGACAACTGGCTCGCCGCCTTCAAGCACAGCGACACACGAATTGGTCGTGCCCAAATCGATTCCGATAATTTTACCCATGATTACGTGCCTCCTTTAAAATTATGATTAATCATTTGAATTCTTTTTATTGGATGGTTTGGACGAATCCGTCTTGACCTCTTTATTCTTACCTTTTGTGGATGAAGACTCGGAACCAGACGATTCATCCTTATTCTTTGTCGGACCTTGGACCGAAGTGCTGGCCTTCTTGTAATCTGTGATGTAAAAACCCGAGCCTTTGAAAATCAGTCCGGCGCCCGAACTGATCAACCGCTTGACTTTTCCGCCGCACTCCGGACACACTTTAACCGGATCTTCCATCATCGACTGAAATCGTTCGAAAAGGTGCCCGCATTTTTTACATTCGTATTCATAAGTTGGCATTCTTCACTCCGTATCATGTGTTGACTGAGCATCCGAGCAAAGTCTTTTATGTGTCTCCCAACTGAGCGATGAGATCTTTTTCTGCCACTGTTGGATTGTCTGGTATCTTCACGCGAACTGTCACAAATTGATCGCCTCGTTTCTTTTTCTTCACAATGCCCAAACCAGCCAAACGGAAGGTCTTGCCGTCCCCTGTTTTTGGTGGGATCTTCAGTTGGACCTTGCGTCCGTCTGGTGTTTTCACCTTTAGAGTCAAACCCTGAACAGCTTGTGCAAGAGAGATGGACACGGCACAATGGACATTAAGGCCTCGTCGAGAAAAAAATTGGTGCGGTGTGACGCGAACGCTCACCAGTATATCTCCAGCTCTCCCTCCGGCACTCCCCTGCTGTCCTTGCCCTTTAAGCCTGATCTGCTCTCCATTTTCGATGCCGGGTGGAATTTTGATCGTGTACGTCCTGCATCCCTTGACCATGCCTGTTCCTCGGCACCGATCGCACGGATTCCGGATGATCTGTCCACGTCCGTAGCAAGCCGGACACGGACGGCTGACGCCAAAACCACCCTGACCAATGATCACAGTACCCCGCCCGCCGCATTGACTGCACGCTTCCACTTTTGAGCCGGGTTTGGCTCCACCACCCTGGCAATCCGGACACGTTTTCTCTTTCTCCAAAGAGAAGCGCGTCTTCCCGCCAGACACAGAAAGCATAAAGGGGATGCTGACATCCACCTGGAGATCGGCTCCCCGCTGGGGACCGTAACGCCGGCGTCGTGACGTTTCTCCCATGTCAAAGAATTGGGAGAACAGATCACCCAGTCCGCCTAGATTGCCCAGGCTATCGAAGGTAAATCCACCCTGACCCGGACGAAAACCCTCTGTTCGGATGTTGTTAAAATTGAATCCCCTGGGATCAAAACCCTGACTGCCCATACCAAACCGTCGCATCTGATCGTACTGCTGGCGCTTCTTGGGATCTCTCAACACATCATACGCCTCGGAAATCTCCTTGAACTTTTCTTCGGCCTGCTTGTTGTCTGGATTGGCATCGGGATGATGTTGTTTGGCCAGTCGGCGGTACGCTTTCTTGATCTCGTCGGTCGTTGCTTTCTCGCCCACACCCAATATTTTATAATAATCCTTGCCTGCCATTGTTGTTTTACGATCCCTGGCCTGTCTTGTCAGATTCTGGACGATGCTTGCCCACCTTCACACGTCCGGGACGGATGAGCCGTTCTCCGAACCAAAATCCCTTCTGCCACGTCTCAATCACTTTGCCGTCATCCTCAGGCCCCACATCATCGACACCAACAGCCTCATGCACTTGAGGATCGAACTGCTCCCCTGTACTGGGCACCTCTTTAAGTCCTTCGTCTGTCAAGACTTTTTGATAGTTTTGAACGATCAGCTCCAAACCTTTCAATTGCCCTTGGCAATCATCCTTGTGATGATCCATAAACCGCTCTAAATCATCGAGAACGGGCAGCAGTTTCGCCACCAGATCTGATTTGGCGTAGAGGAACAGACTCTCGCGCTCTTTTTCTACACGCTTGCGATAATTCATGAACTCGGCCTGAAGACGTCTGAGCTGCTCAAGATAATCCTGCTGTTCCTTGTCAACCGCCGTTTTTACTTCGTCGGACGGTTCGACAGACTGCCCCTTGTCAACTTCTTTCGCTCCAGACACGGGAATGTCGATGTTCCGTCTGATCTTTGATTTTGTTTCGTCTTGACGTGTCACTCTCTTACCAGTTTAGTTGATTTGGGGATACTGTGATCTGGTTGGACGGCCCTGTGCACACCATCCAACCAGATCACATGCAAAATTCGATGATCCCTCTGTTACTTCACAGAGATTGCGATCTCTTTGGGTTTGGCTTCTTCAGACTTCGGGAGCGTGATGTTTAAAACGCCATCCTTGTACACAGCCTTTACCCTGTCGGTCTGCACGGTGGAAGGCAGGCTGAATGACCGTTCGAACGTGCCATAAATACGCTCGACACGGTGGAAATTCTTGTTTTTGTCTTCCTCAACCTGCTTTTTTTCACCTTTCAGCGTCAATACATTGTCCTGGATGGTAATGTTGATATCCTCCTTTTTCATGCCCGGCACTTCAACCGTCACGAGAATCTCATCTTCCATCTCAGAGATGTCAACCAGAGGACTCCAGGCCGTCACACCCGACTCGCGCCGCTCCGGGCTTTTCTCAAACAACGCATTGAAGAGACGATTCATCTCGTCCTGAATGCCTACCATGTCCCGTACAGGACTCCATCTCACCAGTGTCATCGTGAACACCTCCTCTCAAATGAAATATGACAAATCCATTGAACGACGTGGAGGACTTATGCAAGAGATGTGCCAAGGCAATATATGATTTATATGTATATGTATTGCATGGACTTGCGCATTGTTTAGTTTTTTGTCAACTAACTGCCGTCATGACAGACAATCGCAAAGGGAAGCCCATATGGCAGTCATCTGCGCCGGATGGGCAGAAAAAAGGCGGGTCAACGACCCGCCCATTCAGGTGCTCATTCTAACGATAAATAATAAATGGAGGCTATTTCGGAAGTTTCACAAAAGCATGAAAATCAGTCTTGCCTCTCTTCATGTAAAAAATCACCACATCCCCCCCCTGATGCTTCTTCAGCGCATTTCGGTAATCGGAGGTTGACTCAATTCGGTCGTCCTCGATACGATAGATTAGGTCGCCCTGGGCGATACGCGCATCCCAGGCTGCGCTGTATCGTTCAACCCGGGTCACTACGACGCCATCAAGATCGTTGTATGCATCGTGCGAAAGGCGGGCGCGGATGTCATCAGTTAATGTCTCAACGGACAGACCCAGCTTGGTAAGCTCATCGTCATTCTGATCCTGATTTAGCTCACGTCCGGTCTCGCGCTGCCCCAGTTTGACACGGATCTGCATCTCTTCACCGTTCCGCAGAACCGTTAACGTCACCACATCGTCCGGGCTCATGAGCGCTATCGCGTTCTGAATCGTATTACTCTGGTTGACATCTTTCCCGTTAAGTTTGAGGATGATGTCCAGCGCCTTCAAGCCGGCTTTCTCTGCCGGGCTGTTGTCGAGAACATCGCCGATCAACACGCCCTTTGGATGATCAAGGCCAAACCGTTCGGCATGCACATCTGTCACATTTTGCATGGAAATGCCCAGCCATGCCCGCACCACATACCCCTTGTTGATCAGATCATTCATGATTTTCTTCGCCAGATTGATGGGAATGGCGAATCCGTACCCTGTGTAGTAGCCGGTGCGCGATGCAATGGCCGTGTTAATGCCGATCACCTCGGCGTTCAGATTGACCAGTGCGCCGCCGCTGTTGCCGGGATTGATAGCCGCATCCGTTTGGATAAAGTTTTCAATGGCATACGATCCGCCCGTATCTCTTTGGTTTTCATCACGAATGATGCCGATGGCCCGGCCCTTGGCGCTGACAATACCGGCAGTCACTGTTGATGACAGTTCAAGTGGATTCCCCACAGCCAGCACCCACTCGCCGATTTCCAGCAGTTCGGAGTCACCCAGTCTCGCAACAGGCAGATCAGCACCCTCGATCTTGATCACAGCCACCTCGGTGAGGGGATCGGTGCCCACAAGTTTGGCCTCGAAGATACGCTGGTCGTGAAGCGTCACCTTGATATCGTCGGCATTCTCGATAACATGGTGGTTGGTCAGGATATACCCTTCAGCGCTGACAATCACACCGGAACCCAGACCTTGCAGCCTCTGTGTCTCCGGTT
>CAZDVF010000021.1:0-16363 GCA_964508725.1 uncultured bacterium
TATAGACATGATCTGGAAGGTCCGAACAAAATTGGACCTTTTCCGGTTATCACAGTATGGGAAGATGCCACCAATAATCTCTGGTTGGGAACATACGGCGGCGGCATATTAAAGTTCGACAGGGAATCAGAGACATTCCTGCAATACAGTGTGAAGAACGGCCTCTGCAACGATGCGGTATATGGGATACTCGGTGACAATCAAGGACGGCTATGGATGAGCACCAATAATGGGCTGTCGCGGTTTGATCCGGTGCCAGAAATCTTTAAAACATACACCGTGGCTCAGGGGCTTCAGAGCAACGAATTCAGTTCCGGAGCCTACTGCAAAGGTCGTGACGGACGTATGTATTTCGGCGGCATCAATGGATTCAATGTGTTTCATCCCGACAGCATCCGCGAAAATGCAGTGCCGCCGGACGTCGTTCTCACTGATTTTCAACTATTCAACAAGTCCCTCCCCATTGGCGAGAAGCTGAGGGAATCCATCACTTTTGCCGAAGAGATTCGCCTTACTCATGAAGATCGTGTTTTTTCCATTGCTTACGCCGGGCTCCATTTTGCTGCTCCTGAACGCAGCACGTACGCCTACAAGATGGAGGGATTTGAGACAAACTGGAGCGTGGTGGGAAACCGGCGCTTTGCAACGTACACGAACCTTCCCCCGGGTCGATATACATTCCGTGTTCGCGCAGCCAACAATGACGATGTGTGGAACGAGGAGGGCGCGTCCATCCGCATTCACATTCAACCACCTTTATGGGGCACATGGTGGTTCCGTGTGTTTTCCGGATTGGCCATGATCGGACTTGTCTTTGGATTCTACAAGTATCGGGTCGGCCTTTTGCACATCCGTGCAAGGGTCTTGGAACAGAAAATACATGAGCACACCATTGACCTGGAGCAAGAAATCAATCGGCGGAAAGAGACAGAAGACAAACTGGTTCACATCCTGAACGATCTCGAAAAGGCCAACGTTGATTTGGTGCGGACCAACGCCGAGTTGAAGGAGTTTTTCTTCATCGCGTCTCATGATCTGCAGGAGCCGTTGCGAAAAGTGATTGCATTCAGCGATCGTCTGCGCCGCCAATGCAGAGATACATGCCCTAACCGGGGGGTAGAATATATCGACCGAATGCTGGGAGCGGCCCTGCGAATGAGCCGGATGATTGAGGGGCTGCTTCAATATTCCCGCATCACAACAAAGGGCAAACCATTCGAACCGGTGTCACTTGACGCTGTGGTCCAGGACGTCCTGGATGAGATGGAATCGTTGATTAAAGAAAAGGGGGCAGTCGTTGAAGTGGGTAAAATGGTTGAGGTTCGCGCTGATGCCACTCAAATGAGTCAGTTAATTCGCCACCTTGTCAGCAATGCGCTCAAGTTTCATCTTCAAGAATCTCCGCCGTCCATTGTCATTGAATCGCGGTATGTGCCAGCATCGGATCACAGCGCTGAAGAAGTCTGTGAGATCATGGTACGTGATAATGGAATTGGTATCGCGGAGCGCTTTCAAGATCGTATTTTCGGTATTTACCAGCGTCTTCATACGCGTGATGAATATCCTGGCACCGGTATTGGATTATCCATTTGTAAAAAAATTGTCGAACGCCACAACGGCATTATTCAGATCAAGAGCAGGGAGGGCGAGGGCACACAGGTCACTGTTCGCATCCTGTTATCACAGAAATTACCTGATGGGCAGACCTTGGCAGAAATGCCCATGAAATAAACGTATGCACTAAACCGTGTTGGCAGAACAGGATTTTCCATGCATGGAAAGGTTATCATTGCGATTTATCTATCGCTCTGCGGTGCGCTGTTCAGTCAGAGCGATTATCCCGTGTTTTGACGTATTTCGATCGAGGAGGGACTTTCACAGCGTACAGTTCGCGGCATCGCGCAAGACGATAAAGGCTTCCTGTGGTTCGGCACACAGGACGGACTGAACCGGTTCGACGGGTATGATTTCACTGTCTATCGGTCAGTGAAGGGTGATGCCAATTCTCTGTCCGGTTCCTTTATTTCCGTCCTTGCCTGGTCACAAGCCGGCTGTCTCTGGGTCGGTACAAACGACGGTGGATTGAACTGCTTCGACCGGAAATCATCTACATTTTCACACTGGACAACAGCTGACGGCTTGCCGACTAATGTGATTTATTGTATATTGGAGGATCATAACGGTCGACTGTGGCTTAGCGCAAATTATGGTCTTTCCCGATTCGATGTTAAGAAGGAAACTTTCAGGAATTTCGATGTGCCCGACGGACTGGAAAGCAATGAATTCAATCGCGGAGCAGCATGCCGCAGTCAGACAGGCGAGCTCTATTTTGGCGGAATCAATGGCCTCACGCGGTTTCACCCAGAACGTATCCGTGATGACTCCAAAATCCCCGAAATAGAAGCCGATCCAACGCAGATGCGTCAGCTCTTTCAGAACCTGATCGCCAACGCCCTGAAATACCGCAAGCCGGATGTGTCACCGGAGGTCCACGGCAGCGCGAGAGTGATTGATTCCATCCGAATACAAGAAGACGGATGTGTGCGAGCTGTCTGTGACGGACAGCGGGATCGGCATTGATCCCAAATACCATGAACGGATCTTCGGGATTTTCCAGCGGCTGTATGGACGGAGCAAGATCGAGGGGTCGGGTATCGGTCTGGCCGTGTGCAAGAAGATCGCCGAGCGGCACGGGGGGAGCATCGGCGTCAAGAGTGAAGAAGGGAAAGGCTCTATATTCATCATTCCCATGCCCGGATCTCAACAGGATTTCTTCATTCAGAATAAAGGGGAATCCAAGCCATGATTTATTTAAGAAATCCCAGATTTTCTTTCCGGATTCCAACAGTCAGGATCCTGATCTGTCTGAATTTGGTATTGGGATTCCTTTCCATGGGGGGATTCCTTTATGCCCAGGGCAGTGATCTGATATTCCATCGGATATCCATTGAGGACGGTCTGTCACAAAGCCTGGTGAATTGTGCTATCCAGGACAACAGAGGATTGATGTGGTTTGGAACACAAGATGGATTAAATAAATATGACGGTTATCGTTTTACTATCTATAATCTTGATTTAGCTGATTCTACGAGTCTGAGCGATAAACATATTCGGTCACTTTATGAAGACAAATCCGGAACGCTTTGGATTGGAACCTGGATTGGTGGACTCAATCGGTTTGATCGTGCAACAGACAGTTTTACGAGTTATACAAACGATCCACAAAATCCCAACAGTTTAAGTCATAATTTTGTTCAATGCATACTAGAAGACAAATCAGGAGCGCTCTGGTTAGGTACTTTGGGGGGCGGTTTAAATCAATTTGACCGAACATCAAATAGATTCACGAGTTTCCAAAATGACCCTGATAATCCTAATAGCTTAAGTCATAATGAGGTTTTGTCCATATATGAAGATCATCTTGGATTTCTGTGGATTGGAACTGATGGTGGCGGGCTCAACCAGTTTGATCCAGCTTCACTGAATTTTATTCATTATCAAAACGATTCTGACAATCCCAACAGTTTGAGTCATAATGTTGTCAGAGCAATCTGTGAAGATCAGCAGGGAAATCTTTGGATTGGGACAGACAGTGGTCTTAATCGATTTGATCGAAATACAAAAAGCTTTACGTGTTACAATAACAATCTGAATGATCCCAACAGTCTGAGTCATAACAGTGTAACGTCGCTTTATATCGATCGGTCAGGGAGATTTTGGATTGGTACTGATGGCGGTGGGCTCAACAAATTTGATGCGGTCACCAAGACCTTTACTCATTATCAAAATGATCCTCATGATCTTAACAGTTTGGGTAGTAACAGTATTTTATCTATTTATGAAGATCGCTCAGGAGTTATCTGGGTATGTACATGGAGGGGTATCAATTGGCTTGCAAGCATTTCAAAAGCGTTTTCATGTTTTCGAAATGATCCCTATAACTCTAACAGTTTGAGTATGAATGATGTATGGGCCCTTTATGAAGATTCCGATGAAGCTGGCAAAGCACTCTGGATTGGAACACTAGGAGGCGGTCTGAATCGTTTTGACCGTATGACACAACGTTTTGCCCATTTCACACATGATCCTCAAAATCCAAACAGTTTGAGTGATAATCGTGTTTATTCGATAGTCAAAGATCATCTTGGCAATTATTGGATCGGAACAGGTCAAGGTCTTGATAAGCTTGTTTTGAAACCAAGTCCAGGACAGACTTTGAATCATGATAATCCTGGAGATGAATTTGATCATACACAAACACATTTTATCCATTACAAACATGATCCAAAAGATCCCACTAGCATAAGCGCCGGTCATGTCAATGTCATATTTGAAGACAAGCAGGGGACGCTTTGGATTGGAACTGAAGGTGGAGGTCTTAATCGATTTGAACGAACGACAAATCAATTTACGAGGCACCTGAAAGATCCTTATGATTCAAACAGCTTGAGTGATAATCGGGTACGCTCTGTCTATGAAGACCATCTGGATGTGCTTTGGATTGGAACGTTAGGTGGTTTAAATCGATTCGATCATGCCACAAAGCATTTCACACGATACTTCCATGATCCGAAAGAACAATTGAGTATTTGTTCTAATAAAGTCTTGTCCATCTGTGAAGATCGTTCGAATAATCTCTGGATTGGGACAGCTGACGGCTTAAATAGGTATAATAGAGCAACAGATCAATTTGTCTCCTTTACAATAAAAGATGGTTTGCCCAACAATGTTATTTATGCTATCGTTGAAGATAATAATGGTAGTATTTGGATGAGTACCAACAGGGGATTGTCACAGTTTAATCCCTTAACAAAACAGTTTAAAAACTATGATGAAACAGATGGATTACAGAGCAATGAATTCAATGCTGGATCTTGTTTTAAAAGCCGTAGAAGCGGAGAGATATTTTTTGGAGGCATTAATGGATTTAATGTTATCAATCCAGACGCTAAAAAGGGAAATACTTATATTCCGCCAGTTATCATTACAGATTTCCAGATATTTAACAAATCGATACCCATCGGTGAAGGTTTTAATGGTCGTATCATTTTAAAAAAATCAATAACCGAAACCAAAGAAATCGAGCTTTCTTACGCCGACCAGGTTTTTTCGTTCGAGTTTGCAGCTTTGAATTATATTTTTCCAGAAAAGAATAAATATGCTTACATGATGGAAAACTTTGAAAAAGAATGGAATGTAATTGGAAACCGGCGTTTTGCTACGTATACGAATCTCCATCCGGGAAATTATGTTTTTAGAGTAAAAGCCTCAAATAATGATGGCTTGTGGAATGAAGATGGCACTTCATTAAAAATAACAATTAGTCCACCATTTTGGAAGACATGGTGGTTTCGAATTTGGATTTTCTCATGTTTGGCCCTGATCGCGGGCGGCGTTTATCGGATGCGTGTTCGGTCGATCAACGAAAGAGCCAAAGAACTTGAAGTGCGCGTTCGAGACCGCACAGCCGAGTTAAAAAAGATAAATCAAAAGCTGGGTAAAGAAGTGACAGTCCGGAAGCGAGCCGAAGAGGAGGCTCATCGTCGGGCGGTTCAGGCGACGCTCATCTATCAAGCCGGCCAACGGCTAAGCAGTGAGCTAAAGCTTGATACTCTGATATCGGAAATTACTGAAGCCATTCAAGAAGCCTTTAATTACTATGCTGTTATGCTTTTCTTGGTAGATGAGGATGGTCAACACATTCGGCAGAAATCGATTGTTAGTAATGATCGAAACATTTTTGCCGAGTCGTTATGCCTCCCCATTGGGAAGGGCATGACAGGATATGCAGCTCAAAGTGGTCAGATCCAAATCAGTGGATGTGTTGAAAACAATCCCCATTACATCGGAGAGGACAATGGACAGACCAGATCTGAGATTGCTGTGCCGATTAAACGTGGCCAGCATGTTATTGGCGTACTCGATATACAAAGTGATCAATATGATACTTTCGATGCTGTGGATGTTTCGGCTATGGAGACTCTCAGCACCCAGATTGCCTCAGCGATTGAGAACGCGCGATTGTACGAACAGTCCCAGCAGGAGATCGCGGATCGAAAGCAAGCCGAGGAAGACCTTGAACAGGCAATGGAGGCCTATCGCCGTTCGAACGATGAACTCCAGCAATTCACGTATGCCGCCTCTCACGATCTTCAGGAGCCGCTCCGGAAGATCAAGGCATTTGGCGAGCGGCTGGAGGCCAAGTGCGGAGATGATTTGAGTGAACAGGGGCGCGACTATCTGAATCGCATGCAGAACGCAGCCAATCGGATGAACAATCTGATTCAGGCGTTACTTCAGTATTCACGGGTGACGACCAAGGCAAAACCGTTTGAGACTGTGGATCTGAACACCATTGCCCGCGACGTCCTCTCTGATCTGGAGATCCGCATCGAAGAGGCGGGTGCGACAGTGGCGGTCGATCCGCTTCCTGAAGTGGAAGCCGATCCGACGCAGATGCGTCAGCTTCTGCAAAACCTGATCGCCAACGCCCTGAAATACCGCAAGCCGGATGTACCACCTGAGGTCCACGTCAGCGCGAGAGTGGTTCCATCCGAATACAAGAAGACGGATCTGTGCGAACTGTCTGTGGCGGACAACGGGATCGGCATTGATCCCAAATACCATGAACGGATCTTCGGGATTTTCCAGCGGTTGCACGGACGAAATGAAATTGAGGGATCTGGTGTGGGATTGTCCGTGTGCAAGAAAATCGTCGAGCGGCACGGTGGGACAATCACTGTCCAGAGTACTTCAGGAGAAGGATCAACGTTTATCGCCCGTCTGCCGTGTACATCATCGACTTGACAATCCGATCCAATCCATGTACATTGTATGCGTTCGTGTCCAGATAATCATACTGGAGATATGTCGATGCCATGCCACCAATGCGGAAGTCAGATCCCATCAGATCGGAAGATTGGCCGGCAGGAGACTTGCGCTACTTGCGGATCTCCACTCCACTGCTGCCTGAATTGCCGATTATATGACGAGAAGGTCTATCAAAAATGTCGGGAGCCGGAGGTTGTTTTTGTGAAAGACAAGGCGTCGGCCAATTTCTGCACCTGGTTTGTTCCCGGGAACCAAAACGTTTCTGAGCAGGCGGCCCGCGCCGCTGAAGCGCGCAAGAAGCTGGATCAGCTGTTTAAAAAGTGATGTGTTAGCAGTCTCGTCCACTCCGACTATCAATAATCTCCGTCTTACCAGAAAGATCATCCCTCGCTCGTTATATGTTCATCGATATTGCCGCGTGTCTTTATGATACCGGCAACTGTGGCATTTGACTCATTGATATTCAGCCTCTACAGGTGGAGCAGAAGATAGACGCCTCCTGCAATGATTAACATGCCGCAGACTTTTTTGAGAATCATCGCACCTTTTGAGCGGTCGTTCCAATTCAAATATTTCTGAACAGCTCCGGTGAAAGTTCCTGCCAGAATGATAACAGAGCAGTGCCCAAGGGCGTACAATAAAATCAAGGCGAAGGCGAATCCAAACCGTCGTGATGCAGTGCGCATGACGACGCCCAGGACTGGCGCCATGAAGGCGAAGGTGCATGGCCCCGCAGCCAATCCAAAAATCAGGCCCAGAACAAATGCCGATCTAAATCGTCTCGTGTCCACAGCTTTCTGTGCAGGTGTCGACCAGGATGGCAGACGAATGACATCCAGAAGGACAAGGCCGATGGCGATGAAGACAATGGCTACAGCGATATTGCCGATCGATCCGATATCGCCCAACATGCGTCCCGCCAGACCGGTGATGAGGCCAATTGCTGCGATGGACAGAAGGATTGCTCCCGAAAAGACAGTGGAGAGACCAAATGCGCGACGTGTTGATATGTTTCCGCCGCCCTGGAGAAATCCCACAACCAGTGGGATAGAGGCCAGGTGGCACGGGCTGAGCAATATGCTGAGAAGCCCCCACAGAAATGCAGCAGCCAGGGCTGTTTGTGGAGTTGCCTCCATTGCGTTTGAGAGCCAGGAGAAGATTGACTGAAGCATTAATCCACACCTTGCTGTTTCAAGACAGCGACCAGGTCTTCTTTGGACATATACCCTTCATGACGGGCGAATTCATTTCCGTCTTTGTCCAGAAAAACCTGCGTCGGGATAATTCTGATATTGTATTGTGATGCGTATGGCCTTCCTTCGTCCGTCCAGACATCGTGAAATACGACCTTGACCTGATCTTTATAGTCCTTTTCAATGGCTTCCATGACCGGCTGCATCATTTTGCAGGGAATGCAGTTCACGGATCCCAGTTCAATAAACGTTACCTTGACTGAATCCAATTGGGCTGTATCAGTTGAAGTATTTTTTGTATTCTCTTCTGTTTTCGGCGGTTTCCCAGTCTGGTCCGAACACCCGGCGTTCAATATCGTGATTAACATGCAAATTGAGAATATGCGGGGAATAGATTTCATATTTCATCCTTTTGTTTTGAATGATGCAGATTTTACTCTTGGGTGCTTCCTTGCAGCGAGCATTGTATTAACTGTCTGTTTCGGTTGAAACGATTACTCCAACATTTTTTTCAATTCATCTCCACGGGGGATTTTCCCGGTTGATTTCACTTCACCATTCACAGCCAGGCCGGGTGTTATCATGACACCAAAATCCATGATCTCCTTGATGTCCGTGACTTTTTCGATTTCATACGTAATTCCCAGTTCTTTTGCAGCCTGTTCGGCAAGTTCCGCGAGCTTCTTGCATTTGGAGCATCCTGTCCCAAGAATTTGAATTTTTTTCATGAGAATTCCCTCATTTTATCTTCTTATTTTCTTTGTAGATCTGATAACCTGCCGCCCATTAAATATAAATAGGTTGTGATCCAGTTGGCAATGACAACTGTAATGCCAAATACGATGGTTCCAATACTCATCAATGCCCAGCCAGAGATGATGTTGCCGACCACACAGCCCTTGGCGAAACCGGCGCCCGCGCCTACAAGAAAACCTCCTATTATGGCGATTATGATTTGATCAGCAGACTTATTGTATAATTTCGCCTCGCCTGAAAGCCTTGCCGCAATCCAGGAACCCGTGACCAGGCTGATGATTCCGGCTATTAGCCACCAGTTGACTTTTTTACGGGGAATCGGCAAAACAGGCTTTTTCTGCGAAGTTTGGTGACTGTTCGTCTTATCACTTTCTTGCGTCATGGGCTTCGGGGTTGGTGGACGATACACATGGTGCACGGGATGGTCCGTGATCAGGATCTGGGTATGATACACACCATGCGTCACGCCCAGGGGATAATTGCGGCCGGAAGCAGCAGAAGAAAGATAGGCGAATGATCCCAGAATACCAATGGCCAAACCTGCCTGCCAGGGTCGCCATCGTCGGTTGGTAAGCATTCTGGAGAAATCCGCTTTATCCCCAACCGAGGCGCCATTAACATCAGATTTTTTTCTTCGAAACAGGATGCCTGCGATCAGGGTCAAAATTATGATAATAAGCGCCAGCAACCAGAAGGGAAGCCCGGTCAACGAACTCAAGGTTATCGATCCGCCATTGGAAGCGGACAACACATGCCCATTCATCCATTTGTTCATTGCGGCCAAAGGACCTGCCTCCACAGCCGCGATCCCCAAGGCTATGGACAGGAGGGCAACGATACTGTTGATATGTCCGATTCCAGCTTTGAAGAGTGACCCGCTCACACAGCCACCGGCCAGAACAATGCCCACCCCAAAAATAACACCGCCTACGATCATGCTCAGCCAGGTAAATGGTTTGGGATTCAAAGTAATCCATCCGAGCAGGTCGAGTATGGCAAAACCTCCCATACCCGTCACAATGGCAATCCAGAGACCCCAGACCTTCTGAGCATCTTTCATGAGAAGAACCTCACTGAATGCCGAAGAGCCGCAAAGTGCGCCTTTCTGCAAAAAGAATCCAAAAAGGAATCCCACAGGAATTGCAGTCAGCACCCAAAGCCCTGTTAGAATCGCGATAACTGTGATAATGGTTAGCACGGTAAGACTAAAACTGAAATAAAATTTCCAATTGACTTTTTTCGCTGCTTGTGCCATTACGCTCTCCTTAGATGATGTAGATCATATTTAATGCCCATCCCATTAACGTGAATGATACCAGCAAGAGCAAGAAAATTATTGCAAGCAATTTCCATGTCATGACTTGTTTCAGCAAAATGAACTCAGGGAAGCTGGCAGCAACAGTGCTCATACAAAAAGCGAGTGTTGTTCCGAGCGGCAATCCTTTTACGATTAAGCTTTCCATCACGGGAATGACGCCAGTCGCATTTGAATAGAGAGGAATGCCGGTCAGAACAGCCAAAGGCACAGACCACCACTGTCCATGACCCAGATTCGCTTCAAACCATGCATCTGGCATAAAGCCATGTAATGCCGCACCCAAACCGACACCAATGAAGACCCATTTCCAGACACGGCCTAGAATGTCAAACAGTTCTTGCTTGGCAAAATCATGCCGATCTCTAATTGAGAGACTATGTTTTTTACGGTGTTCACCATTTGAGGATTGCGCAGTCTGGTATGCCTTGAGTGCAAATGGTTGCAATAATTTTTCAGCATGAATGAGGTCGAGGAATATTCCACCAATAATTCCTATCGTTGTACCGACAAGGACATATATCATGGTTATTTTCCAGCCAACCAGGCTCAGCAGGAGCAATACGGCAATTTCATTGATTAATGGAGATGTCAAAAGAAATGACATCGTCACACCGACAGGGATGGCCGCTGATGTAAAACCCAGAAAAACAGGTATGCTTGAGCAAGAACAAAAAGGCGTGATGGCCCCAAATGAAGAACCGATGAGATAGCCAGCATATCGGTGTTTTCCTGATAGGTAATCACGCACTTTTTCGATATTCAGAGATGCTCGAATTAGCGCAATGCAATAGATCATGACAACCAAAAGAAAAAATATCTTGGTCGTGTCTTCGATAAAAAAATGGATTGATTGTCCCAGTTTTGAATCTGGCACCAAATCCAAAACAGTATAAGCCAGCCAGTCAGCCAATTGTGTAAATATTGATAACATGCAATCTCGCTTTTTTCTTGACGATGAGGGACGATTTTATTGATCTTCAAACCACTAGCTCAGCTAGTGGTTCTCGATCCTAAACTGGACGGCAGATACCTGCCTACTTTAAGCCCCCCGGCTCCGCCGGGAGTCTTAAAGCCACCGCCGCTGGCGGTGGATCGTTTACTCAAAGGTTTCCTGTTGCTAATTTGTGGAACCGGACAATCCGGCGCAGAGAACAGTGCGATCGGCTGAACGCATTTTATCCCGATCGGACTGAATGGTTTCATCCGCCGTAAGTGTTCGTTGCATCATATTGAGGAGCTCACAATTGGCAGGTTTCTCTGGATCAGGATTGAGTCGGTAGTTGACCCACTTGCCCTCTTTTTCATCCACAATGAAGTCCGCCTCTTTGAGAATGGAGAGGTGTTTCGAGACAGTGGATGCGGCGAGGCCGAGTACATATGCGATTTCGCAAACACAGAGTGGACCCTCTTCCAGCATTTTCAGAGTCCGAATGCGGCTGGGATCGGCCAGCGCTTTGAACGATTTCACATGCTGTTTCATTTTCCTCACTTCGTCATTTCGACAGATGACGAAATATAAGACTCTTTTTTCATTCAGTCAAGGGAAATCCCCGCCACACGACAGGGCGGGCAAGTCCATCGTTGCTGTTCCCGATGATTTCAGTCATGTTTCTCTTTGTCTTTGCTCGTATTTTTCTGTATATTTTGGACATCCAGCTAAATTTAACACCCTGATCAGGAGGAAAAATCATGACACCGAATCGCTCGATGTCTACTGTTTTACTGGCAAGCATCATTCTGATGTCGTTGGTTTCCTATCCCGTTATGGCGCAGAATAGGGCGTTGACGTTTCAGGATGTCATGCAGTTCAAATCCATCCGCAGCGTTGTGATTTCGCATGACGGCGCATGGGCGGCTTTCTCGGCGCAGCCGGACAGGGGGGATGGCGAGGTGATCGTCCGCGCAACGGAAGGCAAGGGCGTGTTTACGCTTCCCCGTGGCGATAAACCGGTTTTTTCAGCGGACGGCCGGTGGGTTGTTGCGGAGCTGCTTCCCGATGCTGCTGCTGTAGTCAAGGCCGAGAAGAGCAAAGACAAACCGAAGAAGGGAATGACTCTGCTGGATGTCCACTCTGGTGATGTGGTTCGCGTGGACAGTGTGGAAGCATATGCCATATCCGAAGATTCTCGCTGGTTGATGTACACCCTGTCCGATCGCAAGACCGGCGACAAGAAGAAGGATGACAAATCCAAACGCCCCGTCGGCAAGGAGGCTGTTCTGCGTTGTCTGGACACGGGTGTGGAGACACGTATTCCTTTTGTCCATTCTTTCGCTTTTGACAGCACGGGGCGGTATCTGACCTACGCAACGGCTGATACGTCCGGTGCGGGCAACGGACTGTACGCTGTACCGTTGAGTAAAACGGATTTGATCCCACAACCTGTGGATACGGCGTCCAACAGTTTTGTATCCAACCTGTCGTGGAACAATCGGCGTGGCGCTCTGGCGTATCTTTCCTCCTCGCTCACAGAAAAGGGCAAGCCCGAGGCGTCGGTCCTTCGGATTTGGGATCCGTCCAATGATTTGACAAACAATATTCTTTCACCAGAAAGCGCGCCAGACGGCTGGTTTATTCCTGAAAAGAATGGGCTGACATGGACTCAAGACGGCGACCGGCTCTTCTTTGGACTGAAGCCGACATCCGACATCCTGCCCGACGACACGGAACCGTTCTCTGACGATGAAAGTGAAGAAGATGTACCTATTGATCTCTTCGATACCGAGACCATCCTTTCAGGACGCACACTGGACGTGTGGCACTGGAACGATCCGTTCATCATCCCGCACCAGAAGAAGCAGTGGGACAGCGAGAAAGACCGGTTCTACCGGGCGGTGTATCATGCGGATTCCGAAAGGATCGTCCAACTGTCTGACAAGACCATGCCCGACGTTCAGATCGCGCAGAATCCAAGCGTCACATTGGGGACCTCCGATCTGCCGTACCGGAAGCGCATGACGTGGGACGGCAGTTATGCCGATGTGTTCCTCGTCAATCTGCATGACGGTTCCCGTACGCCTGTGACGACAGAATTGGGAAGCCGCGCCACCCTCTCGCCCGGCGGCAAGTATGTGGTTTTTTGGGATGACTGTCACTGGCATCTGTTTGATGCAGAGACCGGTTTAACGCGAAACCTGACTGAATCGTTGAACGTTCCCTTCTTCGATGAAGATCACGACTACCCTGAAGATGTGCCGGGGTACGGTATTGGTGGATGGCTTGAAGACGACAGGGCCGTGCTTATCTACGATAAATATGATGTGTGGCAATTTGACACGCGATCCGGCGATGCCCTGAATATAACGTCAGGCGATGGCCGTAAGACGGACCGCACGTTCCGCGTGATCGACACAGATCCGGACCGTCCCTTTTTCAGAGATGGGGAGCAGTTACTTCTCTCGTCGTACCACAACCATGATAAATCTTATGGTTTTTACAGGGCTGCAGTGGATAAACAAGGCGTCCGTCAATTGCTTGAAGCGCCCAAACGGTTTCGGTATCTGGCAAAGGCCAGGGATAAAGACCGCATCCTTTTTACACAGGAGAGTTACACGGAATTCCCCGACATTTGGACAAGCAATACGAATTTGCGATCTCCTCGCAAACTGACAAATGTGAATCCCCAGATCGCCGACTTCGCATGGGGCGATGCCGAGCTGGTGGAGTGGCGCAGCGTGGACGGCATCCCCCTGCAGGGCGTGCTGATCAAACCGGGCAATTACGAACCGGGCAAACGGTATCCGGTCCTGGTTTACTATTACCGGTTTTTCTCACAGCGGCTTCACGAATTCAATGCGATGGCTGTGAATCATCGTCCGAATTTTCCGTTCTACGCCAGTAATGGGTATGCGGTTTTCTTGCCTGATGTGCGGTTTGAGATCGGCCGGCCCGGATTCTCGGCCACAAAGTGTGTTGTGCCTGGCGTGCAGAAACTCGTGGATATTGGGATCGCCGACCCCAATGGCGTGGCCCTGCACGGCCATTCGTGGAGCGGCTACCAAACGGCCTTTGTCATTACACAGACGAATTTCTTCGCCTGCGCTGTGGCGGGAGCTCCGGTTTCGAACATGACCTCGGCCTACAGCGGCATCAGGTTGGGATCGGGACTGGCCCGGCAGTTCCAGTACGAGAAAACCCAAAGCCGCATTGGTGGCAGTTTGTGGGAATTCCCGGAACGCTACATCGAGAATTCGCCGGTCTTTTTCGCTGATAAAATCGAGACGCCTTTGCTCATTATGTTCGGTGATATGGATGACGCAGTTCCCTGGCACCAGGGTGTGGAACTGCATTTGGCCATGCGGCGGCTTGGGAAGGACTGTGTTTTTCTGCAATACCGTGATGAACCGCACCATCCCCAAAAGTACGCCAACAAGCTGGACTACTCCATTAAAATGAAAGAGTACATCGACCATTACTGCAAGGGTACGCCGGCGCCGGCGTGGATGACCGAGGGGGTGCCGTACAGGGGAAAGTGAGGATTAAGTCGTCCCATCGCATCGAAAGATGTTTTGAATGCCGATTTGAAAAACAAAACAGCGTCCAGTCTGGCTGGCAGAGATGTCCCAACGGGATATCTCAACGAAATTGTGATGAAGATTTCTCTTGTTTTTTTTCTCTTGATTGGCTATACTTTGCATAATCCAATTCGAAACAAATCTGAATGAATCATACAGGAGGGTGACCATGGCGGTGAAGGAAAAGTTTATTGATGATATTGCCGTTCTTAACTTCAAGGGCAAACTGATGGGCGGTAGCGAGACAGAAGAATGCCATGACAAGGTGAAAAAATTACTTGAAGATAACCACAAGAAGATTGTGATTGATTTATCAAATGTGAAATGGGTGAACAGCAAAGGCTTGGGTATGCTCATGGCAGCGTATACATCGTGTCAGAATTCAGGTGCAGGCCTCAAGATTGCCGGTGCAACTGATAAAGTAAACAGTCTCTTCATGATGACGAAGCTGATCACGATCTTTGATTGTTACGATAATGCTGACCAGGCCATCGGGAATTTCAAGGTCTGATTCGTCTCTCAAGGTGGTGATGTTTTTGTGGGAGGTTGAGAGGGACTTTCTTTTTCTTTCAATTGATGGATAGTCGACAAGGTTAATTTCAGTGTTCCCGTCATTCAACTGAATGAAGCAAAGCCTACCCAATCAAGCTGCAACCAATTCGAATGATTGAATCTAGTTCGGTCATTCGAATTTTTTTATCCGGCTTTCAGTTTAGCTGGAAAAATCACCTTGCTTCTTTTTACTTTTTTGTTTAATATCAAAAGATATATCTCCCAACTTTGCTAACCTGACGAAGACTATGTTTTCTAAAGTTTTTAGCGCGGCTGTCCTCGGCATCGAAGGGTATATTGTCGAGGTCGAGTCACACATGGAAAGTGGCCTCCCGATTTTTTCGACTGTCGGACTCCCTGACGGCGCTGTCAAGGAATCGAAAGAACGCGTTAACGCCGCCATCAAGAATGCCGGATTCCGATTTCCGAGAAAACGGATTACTGTTAATCTGGCGCCGGCCGATGTGCGAAAAGAAGGATCGGCTTTCGATCTGCCCATGGCCATTGGCATACTGGCTGCCAGCGGTCAGGTCAATCCGGAGCATCTGGCTGATACTGTGATTCTGGGCGAACTGGCCCTTGACGGCCAGGTCCGTCCCATTCGCGGTGGTTTACCCATCTCATTGGCGGTCAAAGGATGCGGCATCAAGCGGATGATCGTTCCCTTTATCAATGCCAAAGAAGTGGCAATGGCACAGGGCGCGGAAGTTCATCCGGCGAGAACACTGGAAGAGGCAGTGGACATCATCGAAAACGGGAAGCATGCGAAGCCATTTACCGTGTCCATGGAGGACATTTTTTCGCAGAGCGGCCGGCATCTTGTTGATTTTCAGGATGTGCGTGGACAGGAACATGTCAAACGGGCTCTTGAAGTGGCCGCCGCCGGAGGGCACAATATTTTAATGATTGGACCTCCTGGTTCCGGCAAGACCATGCTGGCCAAACGCTTGCCGACCATTTTACCCAAGCTGACACTCGAAGAGGCGCTGGAGACCACGAAGATCCACTCGGTTTCGGGCGTTCTCCCACCTGACGCGGCTCTTGTTTCAACGCGGCCCTTTCGGTCGCCGCACCATACGATATCCGACGCAGGACTCATCGGCGGAGGACATATCCCCAGACCAGGCGAGGTCAGTCTGGCGCATTTCGGTGTTCTCTTTCTGGATGAGCTTCCGGAGTTCCGGAGAAACGTGTTGGAAGC
>CAZDVF010000022.1:0-16205 GCA_964508725.1 uncultured bacterium
CCAGCGATGACCCGTCATACTGAGCAAGAAAAGCACAACCCAGATGGACGCTTGAATGCCAACGATGAGCAATTCAATCCATGCAGTGATTGTGTTCATCAGGCCTCCTTTGCATAGATGCAAATTTGACTCTAGTGCTGTCAAGAAAGGACGCGAAAAAACTCTATCGGGTGTTTCATCACATGCTCGGTCCCAGCAGCACAGCGTTGAGAAAGAGTTTGGCCAGGCCATCGTACGATGCGCGAAAACACGGATCTTCTGCGAAGCAGATGAGTCGTCCACGTTTCACGGATTCAACAAACAGATACACCTTCCCTGCCAAATATTTCTCCGTTTCGGGCCAGATGAATCCCGACAGACGCAGATCAGCCTGGGATTCAAACAGGCCAACATTCTTCTTCTCATCGTCGGTGAACGGCATGAAGATATCGCGCGACCGGGCAATGGCGGCAACCGACGATCGGCATCCAAAGGTAAGCATGTTTCGCGAATCGAGATTCACGCGGACGATGGCGCCCGGCGTGCGATCCGGAGTGATCTTCTTCTCATTGCCGTCAGGATCAGGCTGATCGTTTAGCCGTTTCACAGCTGATATTCCCACGCTTTCATTGGCAAGCCAGCCGACAGCCCCTGACACAGCCACGACAGTCCCGCCTTTTTCGATCCATTGTCTGAAATTGGCCAGACCCTCTTCATCCATCAAATCCTTGTAATTCCCTGAGGGCATGACAAGGACATCGAATGCGTCGAGGTCGGACAATCTTTGCGTACTCAGCCGTGTGAAGCGAAGGTCGAACTCCCGCTCAAAAAGGTAGTGGATGGCGCCGTACCCTCCCGATGAAACCGGCGATTCGGTCAAGAGCGCGATCTTGGGATTTTTGACTGTCATGATGTTGCCTGAACCGAGATCGATCCCCTGGTCGGCAAGACCGTGCCCAATCGCAGTGACGGGAACAAAATATTTTTGGGATAGCTCCGCGATGCGGCTGTGCAGCGTCTCCTGATTTCGGTTGACACGCACCACCAACGTACCGGCAGGCCATGTCACGCCGTTCACCGTGAAGGCCTTACGGGCGATACGGACGCGGATATCTTCAGCAAGCAGACGGATGAATAGTCTTGTGGCCCCGGCTGACCTGTTGGGAATTAAATACGCCTGCTGCGCCCGGCCGCCAGTAACGCCGCCAAGGAGCATGGGCTTCTCCGTTACAATCTCCGTGGCGACATTGGACGGCGCAGCCGTCCAAAAGGCGTCAACACCGTAAGTCAGGGGCATTGACCAGGCCGTCACATCGTAGAAATGGCTGCTCTCTCCATCCTCTTTTCGTTTCTTCTCCTCCGCGATGAAGGCATCCGTCAGGGGCACCTCCGGCGCAACCAGCGTCTTGATCAACGTTCGCTGCGGCTGGTTCAGAGAGACAATGTACGCACCAGCGGGAAAGGATTTGGATTCGGTCTTTTTCGTGAAGTAGGATATGGCCTTTCGGTTGGTGAACGGTTCCGTGGCCCTGCGAACTTCAACACCTTCGATCAGCAGGTTCTCCACCAGCTTGGCCGCAGTGTGAGGATCATCACCGGGCAAAAGGATGATCTCCTGTATGGCGTCTTTCTTCGCCGCTTCCAGATTGGATGCGAAAAAACTGTAGAAATCGGTCGCCAGTTGTTCTCTGTTTTCAGAGGCTGTTTGGAGGGTGGCCATGGACGTGATGAAATGGTGCCACGCCCCCTCGCGCAGCGTCAGAATGCTGCCGTCATCCCGCTCGATACTCATCCCCGAAGGCGAGGCCTGCTCAAACAGCATGCCCACAGCGCCATTGATGCAGGGGTATGACGATCCATAACCAGGGTAAAACGCATCGAAGCTCTCTTTGGTGTAGTATCCCCATCCGAACTTGTCCATGGCCCGGGCATTGCCCTCTGCGAACCGGTTCCACCAGGTATAAAGGTCAGGCCACACGAACGTGCTGTATGGCGACATGGGCGGACTGAAAAAATAGGTGGCGTTCGAACCCTGTTCGTGCACATCGGCCAGCACGTGGGGCATCCAGCGGTGGTAGGCCACTGCTTTGCTTCGGGACTCGGTCTGGGTTTTAAGGAACCAGTCGCGGTTCAGATCGAACAGGTAGTGGTTGGTCCGTCCACCGGGCCAGGGCGCGCGGTGCTCCGCATCCAGCCGCTCGGGATGGGACTTGAGCGAAACCACAGACCGGACAGCATGAACATGACGATCGTGACCATCAGGATTCTGCACCGGGTCGATCAGGATCACAACATTTGAGAGAATGGATCGCGTTAATTCATCCTCACCGGCGGCCAACTGGTACACAACGCGGATGGCCGCCTCCATGGCTGTCGCCTCGTTTCCGTGGATATTATACCCCAGCCACACAATCGCCGGCAAGGTGGAAGCAATCCGCTCGGCCTCCTCGCGGGAGGTCTTCCGCGGGTCCGTCAGCTTGAGATTGGCCTGCCGGATCTCCTCCAGACGGGCCATGTTTCCGGAGCTGCTGATGACCGCCAGATAGAGCTTGCGCCCCTGGTATGTCTCGCCGTACGCGGTCAGATCCATACGGTCGGAGACCGCGGCAACGGCCTTCAGATAGTCGGCCATTTCGTGGTGGAACGTAAGCCGTTGACCGAACCTGTGTCCCAACACATCCAAAGGTGTGGGAATGCCTGCGTTGTACCGGCCGCCTGGGAAGAGGTCCTCGTCCTGAGCGGAACAGATCAGAGGAAAAACACAACAGATGAATATAATTAGAATAGCTGATTTACGGGTCATGATTCGATCCTCAATTAAAGCTTGGACAATGACGTGACAATCGGACTCTCATGTGCAAGTCATGTTTCGCATCGAAAACAAACAATGAACCATCCTTACAATCTCTCTTTTTCGGCCGGGCCATAGTAAATCGCATTAAACAGGTAACGGAACGATCCATGCGACTGGCCCCGGTACTGGGCCGGAAAGCCGATTAAGATGACCTTGCCCTGACCCAGGGGAACATCCGCAATGGCGGTCTTGCCATAGAGGTGCTCGCTGCCCGTGGCCCATCCGCTCATGAGGGGATCAAACACCGGATACGTGACAACGCTTGCGCCCTCACCCAATTGAAAAGCCGGGCTGTTGCGGAAAAAGATATCCGAATCCCGGTCGTATCCGTAGGCCACCGGATGCCTGGCGTTATTCATGACTTTAAGGATCGAGCCAGGAATGAAGAACTCTTTCCGGTTGACGCCGTCTGTGACGTCTGCGACATTCAGTCCAAAACGGTGAATAGCGAAGTCAGCGGCGTTGTTCAGCGTGATGACGGTTCCGCCCTGGCGGATGAAATCAGAGAGATGCAGCACGCCCGCCTCGCCAATGCCGCCGGCGTATTCGGGCGGGATGTCTTTCTCGGAAACGCCTTCAACGATAGCCCTCTCTCTGAGATCGGGAATGATGAGCACATCGATCTTGCTTTTCAGATCGCCTTTTCGGATATCGGCGTCGAAGATGCTGACATACGGGAATGCATACTGTTCCAGCACCCACCGGGTCCAGCCTTCGTCCATCGAGGCGGTCCAGCTCTTGTACAGGCCAAGACGGACTGGCTTGAGCGCATACGCGCCGCTTTCGGGTTTATCTGATATGGGGCGGAAATGGACACACAGATCGCCGGCAATGGACCGCATGGCTTCCTCAAGTCCTCCTTTTTGCCGGACCAGCATGGTTCCGGCCGGATAGGTCGCACTGCCATCCTCCACAGCGTCTGCAAGCCAATGAACCGTATGCCCCGCCTTGACCAGACGATTCAGCGCCACCATGTCATCGTTTGTCGTGTGGCTCCACACGTATCCGTAGGCGTTGGGACGGACATCCACCTTGCCTGCGGGACTTTCGATGGTTTTAAGCTGGACCGATTTCACGTTGACCGGACCGTTGACTGCGAACCGCTTGACACCCATGAGACGCGGCAGTGTATGCGCCACCACATCGTATGGTCTTTTCAGGGGACCGTCTGGTGTTTCCCGAATCTCCGGATAGACCTGGTCTTCAAGCAAAGTCTTGGCGAATCCGCCGTAGGGTTGGGCCATCTTGATGATGTAGGATCCTTTCGGACAAGACCGGCCTCCAGATTTAAAATCAGCCTCGGCGCGATGAATCTCCACACCGCCCATCTGAAGGATACGCAGCATCTTCACAGCGGTCGCAATATCCCGCTGATTCGCAGGGATAATGTAGGCGTAGGGCGATTCCTTCCGATTCACCGCCTTTTTATGGACCTGGTAGAATCCGCGGAGCCAGCTCTTACGCAGGCCGGCTGCGTGGGTCAGGGCTGCCATGGCTGCGGCGTAATCGTAATCCACGATATCCTTGAGGCGCCAGTCGCCTCCCGGCCAAACCAGAGGCATCTTCACCGAGGACTGACGGACACTCTCTCTGAGTTCATCCCATTTCACATTGATGGGAGTGGCCAGTTTCACGCTGGCCGCCTCGGTTAAAATCCGGACTCCGCCGTGGTAATGGTGGTACGCCCGCGCCGGTGTCCAGGCATCAAACCCGCTGCTGTGCTCAACACCGCCAAGCCCCCGGGTTGTCAGGAAACCGGCAATGTAAGTTCCCATCATGGATACATGCTGTTGTAAAATGGGATCGATATTGGGCTCGAAAGGATCGATGTACGGCGGCACAAACAGCCGGGCGCCGGTGCTCCCCATCTGATGCATGTCTACGATGATCTGCGGATGCCAGGCGTTGTGCACCTGGATGGTGAGCTGCGTCTCCTTCTGTGTGAACATGTACCAGTCGCGGTTGTTGTCGTGCCCAACGTAGGTATTGTACAGCCAGGGCATGCGGCAGCCCTCATAGTCTGTTCCGAGATGCTTCTCGTACCAGTCCACCACCATCTGCACGCCGTCTGGATTGTGCAGCGGTATCAAAAGGAGGATGACGTTGTCGAGTATGCGCTTGATGTCATCTGTGTTCTGCGTCGCCAGATCGCAGGCCAGTTGCATGGCCATCTGGCTGGCTCCGATTTCGCTGGCGTGGAGCGAACAATTGATCATGACAATGGTCTTGCCCCGGCTGATGAGTTCCTCCGCCTTCGTGTCGCTGATTTTTCTGGGGTCAGCCAAAAGCTGCTGGATCTCGCGGTATGACTCGAGTTTGGCATGGTTGGTCTCGGAGGTGATGAAAGCCACGATAAAAGGACGGCCCTCTGTGGTCTTGCCCACTTCTTTTACAGTGATGCGGGGGCTGGTTCGATCCAGTTTCCAGAAATAATCCGTGATCTCTTTGGCATCGGCCACTTTACGGTCTGTGCCGACTTCGAATCCCAGGAATTTGGCGGGACCGGGAACCTGGGCGACAGCCAATCCTGCAGCGATAATGAGGATGGCTGTCAGTATCCGTTTCATGAGTCGATCCATGGTGTTCTCCTTTTCGTGTGCGGCGCTGGATGACCATTTTACCGGTCAAGGATGCGCAGCTTCAGGCGTGAGGGGAAATCGTCCGAACGAAAAATTCTGTGCGTCGCTGTACGGAAATCTTCCGGCCCGGCGTTGTAAATATCCACAAAGGTCTGGGGATTGCGATCGATCACCGGAAACCAGGTGGACTGAATCTGCACCATGATGCGGTGCCCGGCCTTGAAACAGTGGCACTTGTCGCGCAGGTCGTAGGTGATGCGTGTCACATCGTTTGGAACAAAGGCTTCCGGCCTCTCAAAACTGTTGCGGTACTTGCCGCGGAATACATCCGCTCCGACCAGCATCTGATACCCGCCCATACGCACACCTTTGGGATTGGGATCATTGTCCGGCGCATTGCCGGGGTAGACATCGATGAGCTTGACCACCCAGTCGGCATCAGTGCCAGTGGTCGAGACAAACAGGTCGGCAATGATCGGCCCGGCGATGGTAATATCTTCGGTCAGGACATCGGTCTGATAAACCAGTACATCGGGCCGCCGGGCAGCGAACCGTTGATCCTCCACCATCCAGAGATGACCCTGGGAGGTTCGGATCTCCTGTGTGAAAGGCACGGGCTTGTCAGGATCGCTGACATAGGCGTCGAACGCTTCGCCTGAAAAGGCAGGCGGATCAAAGTCGAGCCGTCCGTCAGCGCGCAGGTAGATGGCCTTCTCCTTCGCTTCCGCGGGCGGCCACTGGTCATACGACACCCAGCGGTTGGACCCTGTTTCGAAGACCAGCGCTTCAGGCAGGTTGCAGTCGCCCTTGTCTTTCAGATAATGGAGGAAAAAGGGAAATTCCACCTGTTCGCGGAAATAGACGCCCGTCTTTTCCTGAAACCGGATATCGCCCAGGGCGTCGCCGTCCATGCGGGCCCAGCCCCCGTGAAGCCAGGGCCCGACCACCAGCGTGCTCTTGTTGTCGGGATTGTTTTCTTCGAGGTTGGAGTAGATGGACATGGGTCCGTAAAAATCTTCAGCATCAAACCAGCCGGCTACATGCAGAACAGGGTGGCGGATGTTTTTCAGCCACTGAAGCACGTTCTGATTCTGCCAGTAAGCGTCGTAATCACCGTGGGCCATATATTCGTTCCAGGTGGGCACACTGTCGTGAAAATAGAGTGCGTTCACGTTAGACACAGGACCCAGATCCAGATAAAACTGATACCCGTCAGGCGTGCCGTAGTCGAATCGGCGCGACCGTTGACCCGACGGGCCGGACCGCACTGCGGCATTGCCGGACAGCCAACCGAAGGTGTACATCAGGCGGAAGGCGCCGTTGTGATGAAAATCGTCATCGATCCACATGTCAGCCGGCGAGGCCTGGGGAGATGACGCCTTCATGGCCGGGTGTGCGTCGATCATGCCCATGACCGTCTGCCATCCGGGATACGAGATGCCCCACTGGCCCACGCGGCCATTGTGTCCCTGCACGTTGTTCAAAATCCACGCTATGGTATCGTACGTATCGCTGCTCTCGTCAGTATCCTCCTTGCCCTGTTTGTGGACGATGAATGGCTTCATGACCACAAACTCACCCTCGGACCGGAACTTGCCCCGCACATCCTGGTAGACGAAGATAAAACCTTCAGGAGCGTACAGAGCGTTCGGACCGAGGATGGTCCGGACATTGTCTCTATCGTAGTAGCGGATCGAATAGGGTGTGCGAAAGAGGAGAACCGGAACCGTCTGGCTCTGGTCTTTGGGCGTGTAGATCTGGGTGTAGAGCTTGACGCCGTCCCGCATGGGGATCATCACCTCGCGCCGGTCGTAATGGGCGCGGACGTCAAAGGCCTCCTGCGCAAAAACACCGCAGAGGCCAGTGAAGTAGAAAATCACCGCAATGAAAACCAATCTGGTTGGACGTCGCATGACTTGCCTCCCTCTGTTTATAATCCTAAAAACTGGATGGCTGCACCGCTGAGTGCGATGATGGCGCCTGCGATGGCGTGGGTCCATTTTTCCAGCTTGCCCAGGTGCAGCACATTCACTCCCAGGGTCATGAGTATAACCACCGTAATCATGGTCACGATCGTGACCAGAGAAAATACGCCTGTCACAAGGACCACACCGGACGTGCTCTCTCTGGCCGCCGGAACCATGAGAATGGGAATCAGCGGTTCGCACGGACCCAGCACGAAAATCGTGAACAGAACCCACGGCGTGATGGCTTTCTGGTCGCCATGAGGATGCGTGTGGTCCTCTGTATGCTCGTGAGGATGTTCGTGACGACCGATGTCGGCATGGATATGCCAATGGCTGTGTTTCTGGTTTCTCGCCGCACGGATCACGCCCCACACAGCGTATGCCACGCCGAACGCGATGAGGAGCCATCCGGCGATGCCTCCGCGAAACGCCTCGAGGCTCTCCAGCTTGCCCACCGAAACGCCCAAAGCCACGCCAATGGCGCCGATCAGAACAGAACTCCCCACGTGACCGAGTCCGCACAAGAACGTGACCCAGGCTGTCTTGATCAGAGGCCACCGCCTCGCCCGGGCCATCATGATGAAGGGGAGGTAATGGTCAGGGCCCAACAGCGTGTGTAAAAATCCGATGGATGCAGCGGTTCCTGTCAGCAGCAAAATCTCGTGAGACATGGGTCTCCTCACTTTGGATGAATGGTTTCATCAGAAACGACAGCACAGCCGAAAGCGGACCTGGCCTGTTAAGAGTCCTCCGCTGGAGGATCAATAAGCTTCCGCCATTCTTTCGAGGCGTCGTTGAACGCCCATAAATCCGCAGAGTGCAGATCGTACAACCAGCCGTGCAGAGTCAGCGTCTGATTTGCGACAGCCTTGCGAACGCAGGGATAGGTTTTTAAATTGTCACGCTGAATCATGACATTCGTCTTGACAGCTGCAAGAAACCGCTGCGACTCTGCAACGCTAGATTGATCAATCTGATCCCAGGCCGGACGAATCCATTCCAGCCAGCTGGATAAATGGGATTCATGTTCACGGTCAACTCCCTCGGAAACAGTCTTGACGCCGACACATTCAGTATGCCCGCATACAATAATGTGCTTGACCCTGACATGTAAAACCGCAAATTCGACTACAGATCCCGATCCATCATCCGATGCTTCGCACGGAGGAACCACATTGGCCACATTTCGCATCACAAAAAGATCACCTGGATCAGCTCCCGAAATCTGTTCGGGAACAACACGCGAATCAGAGCAGCCGATCCAAAGCACCTCCGGATGCTGACCCTCCCTCGCCAGCCGGTCGAACAGGCTTTTTTGGGTCGTGTAACGTTTTCGAAATTGCCTGTAGCCAGTTAGAATTCTATCGATTGGCATCTCCCTTCTTCACTGATATCGTCGGTTTCAACGAGTTGGCTACTCCACCTAAATCTGATCAAAATAGAAAATCTGGGAGAAGTTTACTCCATCACACGGCTCAGGTCCGGGACCGGTTCGGTCCGGCTGGTGAAGATCGCATTGAAGAGAAGCTTGAATGTGCCGTATGTCTGGGCCCGGCTCTGAACGCCGAATCCGAAAAGGACGATCCGGCCTTTTTCCACAGGAATCTCCGCCAGGATAGTTTGCCCTGCAATTTTCTCCGGGCCGATGAGCCAGCCCGACAGCAGGGGATTGCCATCTTCGTAATATCCCACAGCGGCGATCTCTTTGGGATACGGCAAAAGCCGGAACGTCGGGCTGCCGTTCACGCGGACAGCCCTCTTCTCAGGCATGCCGTATGCGATAGGATGGGACAGATCAAACGCCGCCTCAAGCAGCGCGCCTGGCGCATAGAAGTTTTTCCGCTTGGCATCCTTAATCACGTTGACCGCCGGCGCGCGCAGTTTCTCGATGGCGAAATCACACGCCCTGCCGAGGCAGATCAGCGTTCCGCCGTCACGGACAAAATCCTTCAGAGCCTCAACGCCTTCCTTGCCGATGCCGCCCTGATATTCTTTCGGCTTCTGCGGCACGCCCAGGACAGGTTCCTTCTTCGGATTTCGCCGCCCCTCGACAATCACGTCGGGAGACATGTCGGGCAGAATCAGCACGTCGATGGATTTGAACAGGTTTTTTTTCTGGATATCGGCGTTGTGGAGCGTCTTGTACGTGAAGCGGAAATTATCCAGCGCCAGACGCGTCCAGCCTTCGTCCATCGAGGCCGTCCATGACTGGTAGATGCCCAGACGAGGCTGGCGAACCCGCGTGCCTTTCACTGGAGGTGTTTGACTGATGCCCTGCACCGGAACGTCAAATTCGTTGGATAACTTTTCAAGGTTCTGGACGACTTCTCCACGATTGGGGATCAAGAACGTTCCGGCCGGATGCATCTCTTCTTCATGGATAAGATCCACTCCTGTCCAGAAAAGAGGCGCGCCGGATTTCAGCAACTCATTGGCCAGGATAACGGCATTGTTGTGCCGGCGCTCAACCAGAAAACCTTTGACGGACGGATTGGGCGCCTCAGACCGGACGAAACTGTAATCATCAGTGGACGACATGTTAAAACCGACAGGCTCCGCCAGTTCTTCATAATGGACACCGAAGAGCAGAGGCAATGTCCAACCAGTGAAGTCGTACGGCGGCCTGGGCGGACCGTCTGGGTACATCTTCATGTTGGGATAGCGCTGCCGTTCGAAGAGATCCTTGATTGCGGGTCGGCACGGTTGAGCCAGCGGGATCACCACAGTTCCGGACGGATAACTGCGCCCGCCGGATGTGAGAACTTCATCGCTACGGAAAATCCGGATACCGTTGAAGTCCAGCCGTTTCAGCATCTCGGACGCGGCGTTGGGATCGTGCTGGTTCTGCGGCAGGATGTAGGCGTAAGGAGCTTCCGTCTCTCCTTTTTGGATGGCGTCTGCATTCATGGTGAGAAAGTTTTGGAGAAACTTGGTCCGGTACGTGGCCGCCAGATCGAGAATGGAATAGGTTGCCGCCTTCTCGTAGTCGATAATGTCGCGCAGACGCCACCAGCCACCCTCCCACGGATCAAGAAAATCGGTCACTGTGGCCGACTGCGGCCGCTCTGGACCGTATCGGCCCAGACTCCCGCGAGGCAGAAAGACCGGTGAAGCCACCTGTGCGCTTGCTGCTTCGGAGAGAATCCCCAGCATGTTGTGCCAGATTGGGGTTCGGGCCATCACACCTTCAAAAAACGCATTGAACTGCATGCCAGTGGTGACGCCTTTGAAATCCTGATCGTGCATGTCCGAGATCACGTGCTTGCCCAGCATGTTCATCTCGGCCATGAGAATGGGATGGACATTGAGGTTTACGGGATCGGAATAGGGCGGCACGAAAAACCGCGGACCCGCCGAGCCCATCTGATGCTGATCGTACACGATGTGTGGGAACCAGTCGCGGTAGAGAATGCGGGATGTCAAACGGCTCTCCTGAAGATTGAAAAAAAACCAGTCACGGTTGTTGTCATGCCCGGCATAGTGGTGGTAGAGCCACGGCAGGGCGCTGCCCTCATGGAGTGTGCCCACATGCTGGCGGTACCACTCCGTGACGATTTGAAGCCCGTCAGGATTGACAGACGGCAACATGAGGATGATCACGTTGTCGAGAATGCGACGGATTTTCGGATCATCCCTTGTGGCCAGCTCCCATGCCAGTTCAACGGATTCCTGGCTCGATGCGATCTCCGTGGAATGGATGTTCAGGCTGAGCAGCACAACAGCCTTGCCCTCTGCGATCAGATCATCGGATTTCTCCGGTGCGAGATTGGAAGGATTCGCCAGTTTGAGCTGGATCTGCCGATACTGCTCCAGGTCACGGATATTCTGCTCGGATGAGATGACAGCCAGCAGGAAAGGCTTCCCCAGCGTCGTTTTGCCCAGCTCCTGAAGGACTATCCGATCGGACGCGCCATCGAGCATGCCCAAGTAGTCGGTGATTTGCTGCCAGTCGACAAGCTGGCGGTCCGAGCCAACGCGGAATCCGAAAAATGCTTCGGGGGACGGAGCAACCTGGCCGAAAAGAGTGGAGAAAAGCAAGAGGGACGCACAAAAACAGCGCAGCGCGATGGCGTGGAATTTCATGATGTCACTCCTCCTTCAGACATTTCTAATGTCTTCCTGCTCTTCGTCCAGATAGGCCTCGGCCTCCTGGAACGTCTCAAAATGAGCTGACTCATATCCGCCTTCTTTCTTGGAAATGCGCGCGATCTGCATGCCGCCCAGAGGCGCATGGCCAACCACACGAGCCACCTTTTTAACGCCGGCCTTGGCGTCAATATGCGCTGCCTCGGCGTGAATCTTCTGAACCTCATCGGTTCCAGGTTTGTACTCTGAAACATCGGCCAGCACGGTATACCCCTTCCGACATTGGCTCGCCGCCTCTCGGTATAAATTCAAAAGGCGCTTTGCTTCCTCCACATCGTGAAATCCCACCATTTTCAGGTAGATTCTGTTTTTCCTGGCATCGTAATGAATAGTTGATTGTGTTTCCATGGTCACACCTCATTTTTAATTAGACAGAGTATCTTCGGCATCAATAGATCTTCAAATCACCTTGGCCCATTCTGTTCAGACAGGCGGATCACCGGCTAAAGCATCCGCTCTCTGCTGCTTCTTGACTGGCGCAACCGCATGATACCAAAGCACTGCTCCGGCGACGCATATCATCCCAATCACCGGCGCTGCTTCCGGCGATTCAGCAGGTAGAAACGTCCAGCTGAAAATCGCACCACCCACGGGTATGAGAAACTTCCACAGGTTCAGTTCGGATACTTTAACGCCCGGCTTCTTGAGCAAGAAAAACCAGATGGATATGGCTACCGCTGAAAGAAACGACAACCAGAGGAGAATCAGGTAAAAACGGATCGGCTGATTCAAATCCGGCAGTCCTTCGAGGGGCAAAGAGATCACCAGCAGCAAAACGCCGCCGAAGAAAATCTGCACTGCGTTGAGAATCAGAGGCGGCACGTTTGCTTCATCACGGGCGACGATGATATTCCCGAACGCAGAGCAGACACCGCCAAGCACAAGAAGAACCACACCGACAAATTCCATCAGGCCTGTCGCCTGCCAGGGTTGTCGGCTCAGACTGATGACCGCCACGCCAAGCAAACCGATAGCAATGCTGATACTCTTGGCCCGTGTCATGGTGTCATCGGGCATGAGAAAATGTGCAGTCACAGCGGATAATAAAGGACCCGATCCGATGACAATCGCGCCCAGTGCACCTGGGATAAGTGTCATCCCCACATAGAACATCCCGTAGAGCAGAAAAGTCTGGAAAAAACTCAACTGAAGAATCATCTTCCAGTTGCTCGACACGGTTCGGAAAAACGCGGCAGGTCTTCCACAGAACGGTAGCAGGATGATCCCCGAAAGGGCGAACCGGATACCAGCAAACGCGAAGGGACCCACATATGTCAGGCCGATCTTCACGCCGACAAAAGCAGTAGACCAGAGCAGACAGGCAAGGATGGCCAAACCAGCCTGTGAAGCAGACGAATGAAATCGTTCAGTCATGGCGACAAATCAATCGGTAAAGAAATCGAAAATATTACCCAGCATGTTGCTTTTCGCCTTGTAAATCTCGGTGTACTTGCACTGGGAGCATGTCACCGTGGTAAACCTGGCGCTCTGGATATCGAAGATTTTCGTTAAAAAAACCGCTGGTTGCACGGAACTCCCCCACGTCATACTGGGTGTTCTTGCATTTGGGACAGGTGAATTTTACTTGTTCCACGGAGTGCCTCCTTCTGTTGGGACACCTTGCACAATCGCCTGTCCTGTTGACTTCATCATTTTCCCGGTCACCAGAAAAGCCACGATACCTGACGCGACATACGACAGAGTGACCGCACCAAAAAGTCCTTGCGCGCCAAAGAAACGAGATCCGATCAAGGCAAATGGAATGCACAGTCCAAACATTTGAATCAACGACAGGGCGGCCGCGTGAAATGGTTTCTTGAGCACATTCAATACCGAGGCGGACAGCACCAAAACGCCATAAAGTCCATAGCCCAGGGGAACCAGGTGTAAATATCCAGCCGCAAAAGAGACCACGTCAGGATGGCTGTTGAACACCGAAACAGCAGGTCGGGCCAAAATCGTCATCAATCCAAACATACAAAATCCCCAGATAAAAGAAAAGCGCTGACTGAGGAGCACACTGCGTCGCGCTCGTTTGTAAACACCTGCGCCCCAGTTTTGGCCTACAAAAGGACCCAGCACAGACGCCAGAGCCATCACGGTTGTCATGGTGAAAAACTCGATTCGCGTGGCCACGCCATAACCGGCCACAGCTTCTGTACCATAGCGTGCAACCATACGCGTGAGTACGCCAGCTCCCAGAGGGACGATAACGCGCGTCCCCGCGCTGGGCAGCCCGATGTAAAGGATTTGACGCCACGAGTCCGCCAGCTTCGCCAGGGGCACACGGATACTTGTCAGCATCCTGTCCCGAAAATAAAGAACAGCCAGGGCGACGCAGAGAGACGTCGCCCGTCCGATAACCGTGGCCAGCGCTGCGCCGGCGATTTCAAGACGCGGAACCGGGCCAGCGCCGAAGATGAAGATCGGATCCAGTATCAGATTCAGAGCCGCCGAACCGGTCATAATGAGGCCTGGTGTCAACATGTCGCCTCCGGCTCGGATGGCGTTATTCCCCACCATGGGCACCACGACGAAGACTGATCCAATGTACCAGATTCGCATGTACCGGCGAATCAGGGGCAGCACATCCGGCGTCGCACCCATCGCGCGAAAGAGTGGATCAATGGTCAACGATCCAGCTACGACACAGACTGCCACAATCATGGCCGACAGAACCAAACTGTCAGTGGTAAGCCGACGGACTTTATGGGCGTCCCCCTCGCCGATGGCGCGCGAAATGACAGACGACGTTCCGATGCCCAGACCCATCGCCATACTGTTGACAATGAGAACAACAGGAAACGTAAAACTGAGCGCCGCCAGCTCCAATGTCCCGAGCTTCCCGACAAAAAACGTGTCGGCCAGATTGAAAGTCACCATGCTCAGAATACCCAGCATCATGGGTGCGGTCAAACGGATGAGGGTTTTCCCGACAGGACCTTCCGTCAGTTTGGCTTTAAACCGGGCGCTCAATCGATAGCACCATTCAGCAGCATGTATCCCAGAAGAAACTGCACCTTGACGCCATCGAGAACCGGAGTTATATTGGCGTACTCATTAAGAGAATCACGACCGCCGCCACGATCCCCTCCCAAACTGATGGATCGAATATTCCGGGCGATCCCCACATTCATGTTTGAGGAGCCCCGGTTGGAAAGAGACGCTTTATAACCCAGGGCCTTGATCGCCTCTTCAGCGATTCGAACCAGGCGCGAGTCTCTCGCTCCGGGAAGCTGACCTGCGGGCACTTCGGAATACGGCTCCACGCGCCAGCCGAGACCTTCCTCAGAAGCGACGGATTCGGTGATGTGAAAAATCTCATCTTTGAGTGAAAGAAGCGTCGCGTTGTCCATGGATCGCAAGTCAACGGAAAACCAGGCGTCCTCGGAACGGTGATTGTAGACAGTACCAGCACCCAGCATGGCCACATTCAGAAAACTTTTCTTTTCTGGAGGCTCCTGCGGGACAGGGATGGCAAAAACCTGATCCACGGCCCTGGCCACGCCGCGCGTCACATTGGGCAGGCCGCCGCCCAGGGTATGCCCCCGCTCTCCGGTAAAGTGGATCTTGAACCAGTGGATGCCGATGGCTCCGTAGCTGACGCTGCCCGCGCCCGCCATGATATCCACAACATAATCGATCTGGCCGGGATGGTCATCCAGGAAGCCTTTGATGCCCGTCAGTCCCGTCTCTTCCTGCACGACGCCCACCAGATAAATGGTTCCGTGGAATTGGATCTGCGGCAGGGTGAACATCCTGGCCAGACCCAGGATAGAAATACATGTTGCGCTGATATTGGTGCCCGGACCGATCATCCGGCCATCTTCTTCGAGGATGGGCTTGTCCCACTCCCTGACCATCTCGGCCACCGTAGCCAAGTCATCCATGGTTCCAAGAAATGCAATGGCGGGCCCATCACCCGCACCGCGGATCACGCCAATGGCGTTCCCGTGGGCGTCGATGGATGTTTCTTCAAGATCCATCGATTGGAATCGCTGAACCAGATATTCGGCGCGTGGCGTCTCTTGCCCAGACGGTGCATAGATCCGCGCCAGTGATTTCCAATCTTTTTTCAGTTCTGCATGCGCCTGCTCAAGAGAAACAAATGCCGAACGAACAGCAGAACCCGACAAATAGGTCTTGACCTGCCCGGCTATGTCCTGTGACGACAGGGGAATGGAAGTAACTGCGCTGAACAGAAGAATCAGAACAAGAGAATGAAGATGCTTCATCGGGACTTCTCCTGTTTGTTGTAAGATTGGGATCCGATCCACGAACACCCATGCTACCACGCAATGCCGTAATCATCGCCGTAATTGCTCGATCCGCCCCAGAACGTTCCGTGCTTCCAGTCAAAAAAGATGGCGTTCATGGGTCCGGAGGTTTTCGCGCTATAACGGAGATCATACCCCATCTTCCTGAGTGTTTGGCGAATCCACGGCGGCACGTCGTCGCGCAGCGTCAGCCGGCCCGGCATAGCCTCATGCTTGCCGAAACTGCTCTGCATTTGATAGCTCACGATATTGGCCGCTTCGCACGCCTCCTGCACGGTCATGCCGAATTCCACAATATTGAGAAAGAATTGGAGGCAGTTCTGGTCCTGGGTGTCGCCCCCTTGAATGGAGAAAGAAAGGTAGGGCTTGCCATCTTTCAAGGCAAGGGACGGCGTCAGGGTTG
>CAZDVF010000023.1:0-14313 GCA_964508725.1 uncultured bacterium
TCCACCGCTACGCGGTGAATTCAAAGCCACCCGCTTTGCGGGTGGTCGTTTACTCCTGATCCTCCATCGTTTTTCGAACTCGGGCGATGGCATCCAGGTAAAGTTTCTTTTGCTTGATCTTGGCTGCTTTCTGGAATGCTGCTTCAGCACGCTCGAGACGGCCCTGCACTTCATACGCCAGACCAAGATCGTAAAAACCTGCAGGATCATTGGGCATCTCGACCACCGCCTGTTCCCACGCCTCGGTCGCTTCGGGCCAAAGACCGGCCTGCGCATATTTGATACCAACTTGAATGGATCCTTTGCCTGGTTCAATGATTCTCCTCTCGTTCACCACATAGGGCGCAATCATCTGGCTGAAACGCCGGCAGATCGACTCGGATAAATCAGCAAGAATTTCTCCTTGCGGTTTCAGTTTTTTCTGTTGATCCGTAAGAATCTGAAAGAATGAACGTTTCTCATCCTCACTGTTGTAACTTTTCGAATCACTGTGCGCAGCAAGCAGTTGCCCAGTCTCCACATCAACCACGCGAAAATTAATGGCAACGGTTCCCTGTCGAACAAAATGTTTCTTCGGGACATAAACCTCTTCGTAAATTTCTTTCTTGACTATTTTGGTCTTGCCGGTCTTCTTGTCTTTTTCCTCGACATCCCGGTATTTACCTGTCCCCCGCCGGTCTTTCACCATTGTTGTCACTTCCTTGTCAGCATCGACCTCGTAGCGTGTCACCTCGCCAAAAATCAACGCATCAACACCCAGTAATTTGCCAACCTGGGCAGCCGTAGCGTCGTCAACCACACCAGCCATCCCCAGATTCTGCTCTTCGAGCACACGCCGAAGCTGGTCCCGCTCCAGGATCTCAAAGTACTGGCTCTGCATGAGCATCGACTGGGTCAGTGTGGCGATTTGACTCCCCGACCTGTCTTGCCCCTGAAAATCAGCGATTGCAATTTTCTTGACGCCAGGTAAATGGATGGCGGGTGATTTATTCACCTTCACATCCACCATTGCAGGGAAGGAACACGACATGATCATGGCAAGGATGACAAGGCAGGCTGTAATACAATAACGCACGGATCTCATCTGACGACTCCTTCTTTAAAGGGCGACCATTGACTCAGAATGTCAAGTTTTGCATTGTGAGAGGGAATAAAATGCATCAACAACTAAAATACAAACGAAGCGTCACAAAATGCAAGCAAAAAAACATGGGATGGATAAAATGAAGGGATTACTCGTATCGAAGACTTTCGACAGGATCGAGTTTCGCTGCCCGTATCGCCGGAAAAACACCAGCCACTACGCCAATAGCACCTAAAATGGTAGTCGTTAAAAGAAGGACAGTTTGGCTAATCTGCGGTTTGCCCAGATACGCCAGCCCCTCATTTTGTGCAGGAATCAGGGAGAACAGCTTGACAAGTCCCCACGACGCGAGGATGCCGAAGACGCCACCAGCAACAGCGATGAGCAACGATTCAAACACAAACTGGGCGATAATGTGCCACGATCGTGCGCCTACAGCCAGACGGATCCCGATTTCGCGCGTGCGCTCCTTGACCACCACATACATGATGTTGGCCACGCCCACACCCGCCACCAACAGGGTCAGACCGCCGATGACACCGAGAAAGATCTCAATGCCAATGAAAACCTTGTTCATTTCCTGAACATTGGTTACAAAGTCCCACATCGAGAGGGCGTTCTCATCGGAAGGATCAAATCGATACTTCCGGCCCAGCACCTGGTAGATCATCGACCGAACATGTGCCACATCCGTCAATTTGTTGGGTCTGATAGTGATCATCCTCAGGGTTCGATGCCAGTAGAGAGATTCGTAGGTTGTGAGAGGAATAATAGCTCTGCGGTCGTCTGGACCATTACTCATGCCCATCTGGAGCTTGGGCTGCATGACGCCGACAACGGTGAATGGCACACCGTCCAGGTCGACACGCTGTCCGACAGGTTCGGAACCACCATACAATTCTCGTGCGATCTCGGATCCGATGTAAATCACGCGCCGTTTGTCAGCCATATCACGGTCGTTTAGAAACCGGCCGCCGGCCCTGGGATACATGGTGCGGAGAAACTCAAAATTGGGACAAACGCCTTCAAGATAAGTGGTCGCTGTCTTATCACCAGCTTCGAGACGCACGCCGCCCCGTCCGTAACTGGGTGACACATCGCGTATCTGTGGAATAGACTGAAGAAGCAGATTGGCGTCCTCTTTCTTGAAGCGGATCCACCGGCCCACAGGCAGGCCCCGGTATTCTTTCCCTGTCTGGCCGCCGTAAACGCGGATGATCTGATTTCCGGCATTGAGCATGGCCGTCGAAATACGGAACTTGAATCCACGTCCAAATGCCAGCATCAATACAATGGCCATTGTTCCCCAGGTGATGGCAAAAGTCGTCAGAAAAACACGCGTCTTCTGCTGTTTTAAATCCGCCAGAAAATCATTGAGAAGAATCCAGAGGGGCATGCAAACTCCTGTTTCAGGCAATATAATCAATAGAACGATGGATCACATAAGCCAGAAGGAGAGACAAGTGATACTCTATCTCACTCCTGTAGTGTAACCTGGATCAGTAGTGCAGGCAATCGACAACATTCATGTTGGCCGCCTTGCGTGCGGGGAAGAAACCGGCGATGCATCCAATAACGGCCAGAATGCTCAGAGCCACCATAGCAATCCAGGGTGAAATGCTGGGCGTCCCCACGAATTCATCGATGGGCAGCATGGCGATTAAAAACAGAAGAATCAGTGAGATGAGGATACCAATGGATGCGCCAACAGCAACAATGAAAAACGTCTCGGCGAAAAATTGAACCATGATATGCCGTTTTTTGGCGCCTACGGACCGTTTGATCCCGATCTCCTTGGTTCGCTCCTGGACGACCACGTACATGATATTTGCCACACCGATGCCGCCGACTGTCAGCGTAAACGCACCGACGATGCCGAAGAAGATATTGAGTCCCAGGAAAATGTACCAGATCATTTTCTGAAATTCTGTCGTATCCCAGATGGAAAGCGCCTCCTTGTCCGTGGGATCGAACTTGTACCGTTTACCCAAAACCTCATAAATCCGGTTCTGGACTGCCGGAGAGAGCAGGGCGTGTTCCGGTTTGATGACCATGTTGTTGATGTACCGGTAGCCAAAAAGCGCAGCAAAGGTGGATGCCGGTATGAACGCCCGGTCCTTGTCGCGGGAGTTGTATGAGGAATCCTGCTCCTTGTGCACCATCACGCCCACGACCAAAAAGGGCGTCTCACCCACTTGGACATATCGGCCGACAGGATCCACATCTCCGAACAAATATTCTGCCAGTTCATCGCCGAGAAATACCACCCGACGACGCAACCGAATATCCAGATCATTGATGAACCGGCTTCCGGATCGTGGCACAATATTTCGGAGTATGGAAAATTCAGGAATGATGCCCGTGACGTTGGGATTTCTGACCTGTTTGCCTACACGGAGAGGCGCGTCCCAGTTGGAGTATTCGGGACTGATGTGCTGAATTTGAGAGATCTCTCGACGCAGGAGTTCCGTATCCTCCGCACGGAACCGGATCCGGCGGTTGGGACCGTATCCCTCGAATGTCTTTGCCGTTCTGCCGGGAAACAAGAGGATGATATTCTCGCCGATGCCGTTCATCGTCTCCATGGTTTGTTTCTGAAAACCGTTGCCGAACGCCAGGAGGACGATGATGGCCACAGTGCCCCAGACAATGCCGAAAATGGTTAAAAACGTACGGAGCTTTTGCGTCCGGAGATCCTTGACAAACTCTCCGATGGACTGAATCATGCGCATACTATTCACTCGAATGCGTTGGAATTATTCGTATCGCAGCGCGTCAATCAAATGATTTCCTTGACTTCTTTCTCGAGAACGTCCTGATCCTTCTCGAGTCCGGAGAGGACTTCAATGTAGATCGCATCGCTGAGTCCGGTTGTGATAACCCGCTCTTCGGATGTCTTTTCTCCTGTTGGAATCTGAACAAACGCCGAGTCATTGCGGAAAGTGACCACACGTTCAGGAATGGACAGGACACTGTCCTTTTGCGCGATGATGATGTTGGCGTTGGCTGAGAATCCGGCCCTGAGCACGGCGTCGCCGCGATCGTCAATGATGATCTCTACGGGGAAAACAGTGGTGTTCTCCTCTTTGCGCGCCTTGAGCGAGATGAGCGAAACATGCCCGATCACTTCTTGGCCTGGCAGAGCGCCGATCTGCAGTTCTGCTCTCAAGCCTTCACGGATCTTGCCCACATCGATTTCATCCACCGTACCCTTGAAAATCAGGTTCTCCATATTGGCCATCTTCAATATCTCCGTTCCGGCCTGGTACGATGTCAGCGGGACAACCGGATCGCCCACATTGACATTTTTTTCGAGGATGAAACCGGTGATCGGCGACTTGATGATCGATTCAATCTGGGTCTCGGCGATCGTGATCTTGCCCTTCTCAATCAAGTCCAGCCGCTCCTCTGCAATCTTGGTGCGCAATTCAGCCTCATCGTATTGCTGGCGGAGAACCTCGTAATCGTAATCGGAAATCAGGTTCTTCTTTTTCATTTCTTCATTGCGATCCAGTTCACGGCGGAGCGTATTGAGCTCAATGTGTGACATTTCAAGATTCCGCTTGGCTTCGGCCAGTTCGATGGGTGTCGGATCCGGCTTCACTTCTAGCACAGGGTCGCCCTTCTGGACCAGATCGCCCACATCCACAAACAATCGGCCAACCACACCCGAGATCTTTGATTTGACAGCGATTTCGTTGAGCGGTTCAATGGATCCCACGGCCAGCGCCTTGTCAACAATGGTGCGCCGTTCGACTTTCACGGTTCTCGGACCGGAATCGTCTCCTTTCCCTCTTTGTGAAAGGAAAACAGCCACAACAAGAACAACGATCAGCGGGATTCCGATGAGCAAAAGACGTTTTCGAGATCGGCGTTTCATGGATTACGCCCTCCGTTAAAAGGTGATTCTATGAAATCATATCTGTTCAAATTGGACAAGTTCATATTGGATTGGGATGGATTGAATGCGTTTCGTTTCTCAAGCAAGGTCAGTGTATATACGTAGATTGGAAACAGATTGTTACATCATTGATGGGGAATTACAGATCAATGATGATGGATTCAGAGAATTGGGATTGATAGCTTAGTGATTGGATCTTTCCGTCACCGGCCGGTTGGAATAGCGCATTCTAACTGGCCGGTTTTAAATAGGTTTCAACCGACAGATTGCCTTACATCACATTTTGGTGGATGGATTCTTCAGTTTAGCTTCAACAGTCAAATCTATTATTTTGGATATCCCACTGTCTGCGCATACGTGACCTTCTGATGCGATTCAAGATGCATGGCCTTGGCCAGGGCCTCTCGATCCACCAAACCGCGAACGACTGTCGCCAGCCCTTCGGACGTACAGAAGAGATACACGTTCTGGCTGATGAAACCGGTGTCAACAGTCGAGTACTTTTCTTTTTCTGTCGTAGGACTGTCTCCCATCCGATTATAGTCAGCCACAAAGATCAAATTGACCGGTGCATCTTTGACAAACGGCTGGCGGCCGGTGACTTCACGGATGTCTTTGGCCAAAACAGGACGCAAGACGTGGTCCTTGAAATCGTAGAGATACAGCCCCTTCTCCATCGCCACGTAGATGTCAATTTCCTGCCAGTTGTGCGCCGAGGGCGCTGTCCTTTTCCCTGATTCGGGACGTGTGATGCCGAACGCAGCCCAAAGCAGGTTCGAAAGAATCTGCTCTGACAAAGGCTTGGTACTATACTCGCGAACTGACTGGCGCTTCATCAGTACGTCCAGCAGCGGCATACCGCCCTCGGTCTTCGGTTTGGGCAGCTGGATGGTTGTCAGCTCTTGAGCTATGGTGATGTTGGATGAAATCAAAACAACCATAAAGAGTCCAGCTATCAGCAGGACACGCAATACGGACCGTTTCATGACAGACCTCCCTAACTTGTGAAATGACAGTAAAGTATAACAAAATTCCTGATGGAAATCAACAGAAAGTCGTTGCATATTAAATCGTGGAACTTGTATTAGCAGAGGATAGACATATTGTAGTTGACTGAGTGGATTGGTTTATAATCGGACTAAAACACATCCGTAATTGTGTAGACGACTCTGCTGGAGCTGTCTTGGTTTTTCGAGAAAGTGGAGATGACATCCGGTCGTTGTAGCAGCATGTAACCGGTTGATTCCGAAGATGTGATTAAAAATCGGCGGAGGGATTCGTTTGTCTGGGAGATGGCAGAGCGGAACTGTCCGATGTATCTTGATCCGACTGTAACCTGTTTTGGTGACCGATCTGTCTTCCAATGAAGACTGGCCCGCTGACTTTCAGTACGAGATGTCTCCAGCGATGCCTCGCCTTGATCTTGATCCATGTTCTTAAATTGGATCTGGTTTGACTGCACAACGCGAATGGTTAACGTGTGCGAGTCCGATTTCTGGGCATGGCCCACGGCATAGAAGCTCCACACTGCCATACAGCAGAGGAGCACACGTGCTCTTTGCATCCTTTCCTCTTTCCCCGTTTTACTGCTTATTCAAGTCATCTCTTCCCAAAGATGTATATAATATTAGTCATTTCTGAGTTTTTGTACAAGGGGAAAATGATTTGTGGATGATTTTTCATATATATGACGGGAATGTCACGGATTATCAATTAGCGAAAATGAGATAAAAGGGGGGATGACGGCCGGCCCATAAGAACCCTGCCCAAGGTCCGGTTTGACACCGGCCGCCAACAACTACGTGGAGGGGTACTGATGATGGATATATGGAGTTAATCGCAACATTCAACTTGTCCTACTATTCTGATAGAGAACACAAACGGCTACGATCGGCATCCTCCTTGAATTGATAAAATGTGCACCCCAACCGCTTGATCCCCTCTTCAATGCGTCGCTCGCCGATCATTTGGAATCGAAGTGATAAAAATCCCGAGACTGCATCCCGATAAAAATAATGGGAACCGGACAAATAATGGATTCCGTTATGATGTGCGGCAGATAGGAGCTCTGTATCGGAACAATCCCAGGGCGCGAACAACCATAGAAACTGGCCGCCTTTTGGGTGTTCCCACAAAATATCAGACGGTAATTCCGCCTCGACAGCCTGGATTGCGACTTGCATCCGTCTCTGGAAAATCCGGTGAATCCGCTTCAAATGCAGACCATAACTGCCGTCTTGAAGAAATAGAGCCAGGGCCGGCTGAACCAGATCAAAAGCGCTGGGACAGCTCATGCGCTGGATGGCAGCCAAGCCGCGGATGCACCGCCTTGGTGCAACAATCCATCCGTAACGGATGGTTGGTGAGAGAGCCGGCGCAAAAGTGCCGAGATAGATGACAAGCCCGTTGTGATCCATCGCCTTTATAGGATGAATCGATTTGCCGAACAGGGTCATCTCATCCTGGGTTCCATCCTCGATAATTGGGACATGCACCTTCTCGCACAGGAATAAAAGGCGTTCCCTGTGGTTCTGTGATGTGGTGATGCCCGTGGGATCATGAAAATTGGGGATGGTATAAACGAGACAGGGTGGATTCGACTGCATGGTGCGTTCGAGCATATCGAGATCAAGGCCGTCGTCACGCATGGGGACAGTTGCAACATGGAATCCGGTAAAACGCAGTGCTGTGATGAAGTGGCGATTTGTGGGGGCTTCGATGATAAGTCTTCGATCTGACTGTCCAAGCAGCCTGAGGACCAAATGATAACTCTCCTCAATACTCCCTGTGATTAAAATTTCATCTGGAGAAGTCGAAACACCCCGTTGACGCATCCGTTGCGCAATCGCCTCACGTAATGCACTGTTTCCCATGGATGCGCCGTTGGATTGAGGAGTCTGCTTCCCCCGTGTTAGACTCATGACCATACAGGCTTTAAACTCTTCTGTGGGAAAGAGTTGTGTGTTGAGATCCGATTGGCTGAAATTAACAAGACCCCTCGAAGTCGCAGTTTTAATGTGATGAAATCCGTTTGATCCATCTTGAATGATTTTGCGGCTCATTTCGGAAAAGGCATCCGTCCAGTCTATGCCACCGGAGACATCCCAGGTTTCTTTGGAGCAAGACGCTGATGATGTTTGCATGACATCCATGTTGACACCGCAAAAATTCTGGTATTGCGTCTCATATTGCCATCTCTGGGACGCATGTGGATTCAAATTGCTTTCATATATTGATACGTTTGTCCGTTTGGATACCCTATGCTTTTCTGATGGGGGATACCATGAAACGTTATTGTTTGGATGATTTTACGATCTGGAGGTATTTAGAATGACATGCGGAGTGGCAATAACAGGATGAATAGACTTGTTCATCTCCGGGACAGAATCATTTTAAATAGATTCATAATGGATATTTGATGTTTCAGATCTACTCCGATTCGTTTGTGCACATTCGGCAAGGACACCGATCCGACTAACAGGAACACGGACAGGATCCGCACAAATCCGTGTATGAATGTGAAGGATTAAGAATCAGGTTAATGAATAGTCGATTTGACCAAGATGAATAGTAAGACGGAGGCAGGCTATTCAGGGAAAGATGGTCTGTAGCCTAAACGCAGGGTAATCTCAAGTTTGTTATTTGAACGTAAAACGATGCCGTATTCGTTCCTGTAATCCTGAAATAAGACGCCCGATTGATTTTTCTTCAAAACACGCAGATAACTGTCAAAATGCGCGAGCATGTAAGAAAATGCATCTGCTGCATCATCGGAATCAGGGTAGATGATGATCAGGCGTGTGAAAACACGACCGTTTGAATCTTGATAGTTTCCGGCGACGCCGAACACTTTTCCACCCAGTTTAAGCATGTCGCCATCGCCCAATGTGTAGAGGGATTGCAAACCGTACATCCCGCGAATAAGCCGCTCGGAACCGGCGATCAGTCCCTTGGAAGGGAGACGATCCAGCAGAGTAACCGGCGATTCAGCCGAAATGCCCAGCACTGTTTGCCGTAACAGTTCAGCCATCACAGGCACAACGTCGCGTTCTCCATTCAGATTCTGAACCTGGATGAAATAACAGTCCTTGACAGCCTGGATTTGATAGCGGTTGGCTGTATGGCGGACAGAGATTCCTTTGATGGGAACCTCTGTGCCCATCTTTATCAGATAAATTCCAAGGGCGGACTCTGGGCTGGTCATCCTGTACAGATCCAGCGAGAGTTCATGTTGATCGTTTGTATATTTCTGGACGAGGAGTTCGCTGAATCCAAATTCATGAAACAGTTCTGCGCCGCCGTTAATACAATTGAAGAGATCTTGTCCAACAAAACGGCGCAACGGATTGGCTTGTCTCCATCCTGGAAGAAATGCATTTGGGGGTATCAGATTCTGACCGGCACATAAACCGGCCAGGACCAGCGCTCCAAAATACACGAGAAGGATATGTTTTCGGCTCATCACAGTTTTAAACGACAATGTGATTGATCTTCTGAGGATCGCCAACACCCAGACCCAGCTTTTCAGCATAACGGAAATATTCGGTAAACCGGGGATGCTCGTTCACCGTGATGCCCGTCTCCTTCCGCTTGGCGATAATCTGATCGTGACAAATACGGTCCGAAGCAAATGCGTCGGTGGCAAAGTAAAGCCGGTTATGGGTGTAAGCAAACTGTGGCGCAGCAGAAGGCCCGCCATCATACTGACCGCGCAGACCATCCGTGATGTTCAGAACAACTTTATCACGTAGCGTGGGAAAGGCCATCACTTCGACGTTTACATCGAAAAAGAGCGGCTTGTGGAGCCGGTTTGTGTTGCACACCGCGCCATAACCCAGATTCTTGGTCGCCATCGAGACACCGTTTCCCGTATTCTTGAACACAGGAACATTGATGATTTTTGTCAACTTTTGCGTCACCAGTTTGCCGAAATACGAGTGCTTTCCGTTGAACACGTGCTGGTTGAGATACGGCATGTCTTTGGGACCCTCGATATCGGCCCAGTAAAACACATCACGGTCAAAATTGTTGACGCTGACGTGGGTTCCATCTTCCTTAAGCCACCGGCTGTTATCTTCCTTCTTGCCGCTGGCAGCGTCTTCATCCATCGTCTGCAAACCTTCAATCGCAACGCCAGGATACCGCTCTGGCGTGAAGCCTGCATCATCCAGCATATAGTCAAACCGATCCCAGATAATGATGTTTTGCCGCTGCATACCACAACTGACAAGCCAATCGATGATTGAATCCACAACCTCCAAATGGGTGCTGATAAGTCCTGCACCGACTGGATTGACCTTGATGCCGATCACATCATCCGGTGTAAAAAAGAGAGAAAATGCGTCACGCGGACTCTTCCCCGTCAGGGCATTCAATCCTTTGTCAAACATGGCATTCACACTTTCGGGAACGGGTTTGTCATCTGTCGTGGCGGAAGGATCATGCACTTCTACAACTTTGCCAGGGAACGGTCCTGGCAATGAATGAACCGTTCGTGGAATTTTGAGGACATCGCTGACATTGGTCTTGATACGTTCGGTCTGATTCTGACGATTTCGAGCCCAAATTGCGGGATTGCCAAGAACCAGACCCGCACTGGCGACCGTACCGGCCTTCAAGAAATCACGACGCCCCATACTGCCTGAGACGTCCAGTGACTGATATCCTTTTTTTGTCATGTTTACTCCTATAATTATCACTATCGCCCCCTGAATTATTCCTTTGTATAAAGACAATGGGAGAAATGATCTGAGAGCTGGAAGTCCCGGGAGTGGAACATACAGACAAATATTTTATTGGACATTCCAATTAGACCTGCGTTTTCGTGAAACCGGACTCAATTCTGTCTCGGTTATTGAATTTGTAAATATAATTGCGTCGTACGTCTTTACAGGATAGAATGAAGTAACGGCTCCAGCACCGAACGCACCACCTCTCATTTTATGTTTCCGGTTAAGCCACTCGAAAACCGGGCCTCTTTTCGGTGATGCATTCAGGTCTAAAAAGAACATCTGTGGACCGACCAGGGTAAAAACAGCGCCAAGCATATCACCTTCAGAGGGTTTCAGGTCGTTGTAATTTGCTTGATAAAATGAGAATCCGATAGAATACAAGTCATCTCCAAGCTCTTTAGATATATGAGACCCGAACAGTTCAACTTCCTCCGGTTCTCTCTGCCGATAACCACTTATATAAAGCGGTGATCTCGCTATATGCATATTGTGAGCCCACAGAACGATACGCCTGTTATCCCGGTCCCGCAACCAGCGTATATTATTGGTCATTCCGTCCTCCCGCGAAAGGGCTGGTCCATTTGCTCCGGGTCTTCTCATTTTATACATGTCATGAGCAGCTAATCCTGATTTAACCTGTTGAAGCATCCACTCAAACTCACTTTTTGATGATTTGCTGATATATTTGGAACGATTATTTTTAAAATTGTCATAAAATCCGGAAATAAATTTACCTATACTTTCAGTCTCTTCATCAGAAAGGTTTATGTATCTTCCCGTTATCTCACGTTCAGACCGGATTGTAGTATTTAAAAGTTGTACTTTTTCCAGCTTGCTTTTTAACGTGTCAGCTAATTCGGAATCAACTTTTTCCAGATAGACAAGCATATTCTCTATTGCGGGAATAGGATCCGTTACATCAATCCCGTAGAATTCAACTTTCTTGTCATGCTTCGGATCAGAATTGTATTTTCGCATCCATTTGATCAGTTCAAGCACCTCATTGGTATCCCACACATACCAATTTCCCATATTGTTCAGCAAAGCCTCAGGATCACCTTCGCCTCCCAAGACATATTTATTTATTCTGTCCCCATAGGGGAGGCTTTCCTCCATGGCGAACAGGGTAAATCCCATCTCCTCGACAAGAAACTCAACGAGTCGATGCTTAAATTTAAAATGTTCATGAGCATCATGCCTGCTCTCTCCGATAAAGACCATTCTGGCATCACCGATAGACTTCTGCAGCGACCGAAGATCGTCAAATTCACTATCAGGCTCGAGAGTCCTAATCTCTATCGCATTATCCTTTGCCCACTCGATAAATGCAGCCTTATTCGACACATTATTTTGCTGACAACCCGCTGAACAAATCGCAACCGTCATAATTAACACTATATTTATATAATCATTTTTCACTTTCATGGTAAACTCTTTTTAATTCACAAATCATTAGTGTCAGGTTTAAAAAACAGGATCGTGTAAGTAAGTAATTTAAAAACAGTATAGTCGAAGAGCGAAATCCTAAGAGAGACTCAAATATTGGCAGGCACCTTTTTTCAAAAAAAGGTGCCCCAAAAAACTGCGGCTGACGCAAAATCACCTAAAAAGGCTGCTGTTTTCTGATTTTTTCCCCATACTGTTCATGTTTCTGGTTCCCACACTCTGCGTGGGAACGCACTACGCACGCTCTGTGTCCAAGGTTTGTACACCATTTACTCCACATTCTCACGAAGACCGTGGGAACGAGAAAAAACCATGACTCACATCAGCGATTATCTGTTATAAACGACATCGACTGCTGCGGCAACCCCCATGGCCATAAGGAAGCCATCCATAAGGCCGGGACCGTTTGTCATAACCACAGCACCGGTACCCCGCTCAGGCCATCCAACCAAGAAACAGAGTGATCCCGGTAGATTCGATCCGGGATGAGTAAAACACAAATCCCTTCCGGCTCCCATTACAAATGCACCTAATCCGTCATCAAATGGCAGGGGCATAAAACGCCGATCGACATCACATTCTTTCGTAAGCAACTGTTTGGTCATATTCTAACAGATTAGGTGATAGCTTCATCACTCTCTATCCACCCGTCCAACATGCGGATCAAGCGCCGGGCGTATGCAGCCTTCTCCTCTGAGTGGGTCACCTGAATGATGGTCGTCCCCTCACAGTTAAGCTCCGTCAACATCTCCATAATCTTATGACCTTCAGCCGAATTAAGATTGCCCGTGGGTTCATCGGCTAAAATCAACTTAGGTTCAGCGATCACCGCGCGGGCCACACCGACCAATTGCTGCTGGCCGCCAGAAAGCTGCTGCGGAAACAAATCCTTCTTGGCCACAATGTTAAACCGGTCAAGGATGTCGGCGACCATGGCCTTGCGCTGCGGACCGCGAATCCGTTGATAGAGGAGCGGCGTTTCAATGTTTTCGTAAACAGTCAGTTCGTCGATGAGGTGGTAACTTTGAAAGACAAAGCCGATGTAATGTTTGTGGATCTCTGACTTCTCTTTCTCGTTGAGTTGAAGGACGTCATGATCAAAAAAATGATATTCTCCGTTGGAGGGATCGTCGAGCATGCCAAGGATGTGGAGCAGCGTGGACTTTCCTGCGCCCGATGGACCCATGATCGAGACAAATTCACCCTCCTCTATCTCAAGCGTAACATTGCGCAAAACGAAGGTTTTGACATTCTCGTTAGCGTAGTATTTTTCAATATCAACCAGTTTGATCATCACCATCTCCAGATTCGTCACAACAGATCCAATGTAGCACAACGCCCTGCGAAAAGCAACGGATTAATGGACCGCCTCTTCTTTTTCGATCAATCCATCTAAAAGGTGAATGATGCGCTTTCCATAGCGTGCTTTGATTTCGTCGTGAGTCACCTGGATAATGGTCGTACCCTCATCGTTCAGTTTCTTGAGGAGTTCCATGACCTCCTGACCCTGGGTAGAGTTGAGGTTGCCGGTAGGTTCATCGGCCAGCAACAGTTTGGGTTGGATGACCAGAGCCCGCGCAATGCCTGTCATCTGTTGTTCGCCACCTGAAAGTTGATGAGGGAAAAGCTTGCGCTTCTCCGACAGACCAAATCGTTCAAGCATGCCTTCGACCTTTTTCTTCCGATCTTCGGATTTGACTTTTTGATAGAGTAGCGGGGTTTCGATGTTTTCGTATAAGGTGAGATCGTCAATCAAATGGTAGGCCTGAAAGATAAAGCCAATGTTGTGTTGGTGGAGAGCTGTGCGTTTCCTTTCAGTCAATCGGTGAACAAGCTGACCGTTAAAATCATACGTACCGCGCGACGCCGTATCCAGCATGCCGATGATGTGGAGCAATGTGGACTTCCCCGCGCCCGACGGTCCCATGATGGTGATGAATTCACCCTGTTTGACATGCAGATTGATTCCCTTGAGGACGTACGTCTTGATAAATTTATTGGCGTAGTATTTTTGGATATCGTTCAGCTGAATCATGACCAATCCTTTCGTCTCAAATTGAGAGGGCCATCATCCAGACTCTTCTTTAATAAAAGCCTGGATTCTCTGTAAACTCTGCGGTGAATTTGTGGGAAAAATCATTCGTAGCGCA
>CAZDVF010000023.1:14323-15961 GCA_964508725.1 uncultured bacterium
CCACTCCCGCTTCGACCACTTCAGCGACACTTGGCAGCGTATCAGCAGGATTGGACCTGGCGGTTCGGAAAGCCTTTGTAAGGACAGTCATCAATCCGATCATGCAGGCAATGCCACCGCTGATCAAAAACATCCAAAGCTCAAGATGAATACGATATGGAAAACCTTGCAACACGCCGCGCATCACATAGAACGCCAGAGGTGAAGCAATCAAAACAGCCGCCAGTAAAACCTTGAAAAGATTCGAAAAGAGCATCATGATGATTTGTGACTCTGACGCGCCAAACACCTTGCGGATGCCGATCTCCTTGGCCCGCCTCTCGGTTGAGAAAGAGACAAGTCCGAACAGCCCCATCGACGCGATGAGAATCGTCAATCCGGCAAATAAACCGGCTGTTTTACCCACACTTTCGATGGCGGTCAAGTACTCCCGGTCGCGTCCTTCATCCAAAAAAGTAAATGCGACGGGATACGCTGGATAAAACCGCTTGAACTGTTCAGTGACAAAGCGCCTGGCTTCGTCGGGATGCTCCGGCGCGACGCGAATTGAATAGGTCACATCATATGTGAGTTGATCTTTCACAGTCATGATGTACGGTGGAATCGTATAGTAGAGTGTGTAGGTATGAAAATCTTTGACTACGCCCACAATTTGAAACCGGTCACCCTCACTGTTCACAACAGTGTGGCCGATAGGATCAACAAGACCAAGCATTTGAGCGCCCGTCTCGTTGATGATGCATGCCTCGTCACGATCTGACGGGATGGCATCTGAAAAGTTCCGACCCGCCTCCAGGGCCAATGCATACGTCTCAATAAAGTCACTGTCCACAGCATTACGGACGAAAGAGATTCTGTCGGTATCATCCTCACCGTCGTTGCGGACACCCCAGTTATTCGATCCGTGAAACGGCGCAATCTCCGAGACCGAGACGCGACGAATACGGGGATCTTGGAGCAATTCCGTTTTCAGAACTTTCCATCGATCTATGGTCATAGTCTCTGATGCAGGGAGTTGCGCAACGAGAAGGTTTTTGCTGTCGAATCCGAGGGGCTTGTTCTGCACAAACCGAATCTGTCTGTAAAAAGTCATGGCTCCAAAAATCAGAACCATCGAAATCAGAAACTGGACCGCCACAAGCATATGCCGTATGACTGAACCTCTGGTCTGTGAAGTGGAGCCGCCATGAAAGAGTCTGACAGGCCGAAATCCTGACAGAATCAATGCCGGATAGAGTCCGGATATCACGCCCACAACCAGTGCGGCCCCCAGGATTGTTAAAACAAATGCCAAGTCAGCCAAATAACGGATCACCAGTGGACGATTCACAATCTGTCTGAAAAGTGGTAAAAGCAGTTCAGACAATCCAAATGCCAAAACCACTGAGAGCAAGGAGAATAAAGTCGATTCGGTGATGAATTGCTGAAAAAGCCGTATGCGCTGGCTGCCCACAACTTTCTTCAGACCAATTTCTCTGGTTCTGACACCTGAACAGGCCGTGGTCAAATTGATAAAATTGATGGAAGCCAAAACCAGTCCGAACACTGCAAAAACAAAAAGCAGATTCAGTGTGCGCTCCATGTCTGTCCTGCTGTCGGGATGCAGGTGAATCTGGCGCAACGGTTTGAGGCGAAGCC